>CAMBVX010000097.1 GCA_945871085.1 Opitutus sp. GAS368
GCTTTCAGGATCAAATCGCGGAACTCGCGTTCCTTGCGGGCGAGCGCATCGGCTTTCTTCTTCGCGGAGAGATTGGTGGAGACGTTGAGGTAGGCCTGACGCTCGTAGCGGCCGAGGTTGAGCACCTCGAAAGCGCGGAATGATTTTCCCGCAGTCTTCAACTCACGCTGCACTTGGATGAGCCGCTTGCGCGTGATGTGGATGCCGAACTTGCCGAGGTCGGTGGCGATCCATTTGCGCCCGAGCTTTTCTGCCACGGCGGCGGTCGTGCCGCTGCCGCAGAAAAAATCGGCCACTAAATCGCCTTCATTGCTGGAAGCTTTAATCACGCGCTCCAGTAGGCCTTCAGGTTTTTGAGTGGGATACTGAGTATCTTCCTTTGCCTGGGAGTTTACGGCGGACAGATCATCCCATAAATCGGTCGCCGGTATTCCTGGCATTTCATCCAAATAGAGTTTCATGCGGGGCATTTTTCCGCCCGTTAGCACGATCCTCCCAGCTTCAAACAGCTCATTCATTCGTTTCTCAGTGAACGACCAGCAACGCGATCCCACTGGCCGGACGCCGTTCCACTCGTAGATCTGACTAGCGGACGCCCGGGACATAGGTGCCGTAACATCGCGTAACGTAAATCGCCGCCCCGTCCCCTGCTCAACCGACGAGTAATGTGACTCGGTGTAATCTTTCGAGTAGGGTTGGTGTGGATCACCCCAAGAATACCGGTCGGACTTTGTCGCCGAAATAATCCGATCAGTCACCGTCGCGTAGCGAACTCCAACATTTCCATGTGCGGTGGCGCGCTGCCAAACGATGGACCCGAGAAGGCGATGGCGACCGAAAATTTCGGCGATAGTCATTTCCACAAACGGCGACATATTTGGAGCCATATGCACGTAGATACTTCCTTCGTTGTGCATCAAGTCCCGCATGAGAAGCAGCCGCTCGTAGAGCATCGATATAAACGAATCTGCGCCGCGCCCCCAGGTGTCGCGGTAGGCGATTTGCTCGAGGAGGTTGGGCTCCTTGTGGAAGGTTTCGCCGCCGATCTCGATATCCATGCTGAAGTCGGCGCCGACGTCGAAGGGCGGATCGATGTAGATGAGCTTGAGGCCGCCGGCATCCTCGATCTGGCGGCGGAGCGCGCCGGCTTTGAGTGAGGAGAGGATAAGTTTGTTGTCGCCCCAGATGAGTTTGTTGGTCCAGCCCTTCACCTGCCGGCCGCCACCGTCGAGCGCGAGTTCTTCGTCGGCGGGCTTTTCCTTTCGCGGCTCATCGATGTGTTCGAGCGTCTGAAATGGGAGGATGGCGGTGCAGACTTCGCGGGTCTTGCCGTTCCAGACGAGTTCGACCTCGCGCTTGTCGGCGAAGAGCAGGAAGCGGTATTTTTCGGGCAGCGGCTTGCCCTGCTCGATGAGCTTGATGAGGTCGCGTTTCTCCGCGTCGGAAAATTCGTAGCGTTCGGTGTCGGTGGGGCGCGCCATAGTCAGGATTGATAGTCGGTGAAGCCGGCGGCGAGGGCCGCGAAGGTCGTGGGCCGGTGCTGTTCAAAGCCGGCCTCGTCCACGTAAACGAAGGCGTAGCGCCGGCCGGTGACGCCGCCCTCGGCGGATTCGGCGGCGGTGGCGTCGGCGCACCATTGTTTGAGGCGCGCCATCTTCTGCGGGAGATCGAGTTCCTCCCGACCCTTGGTCTCGACCAACCAGACGGTGCCGTCGGCGGTGCGGACGATGAAATCGGTGTAGTAGTTCGCGAGATCGCCGTTGGCGCGCACGTAGTCCAGCTTGAACCCTACGGCCAGGTAGTTTTTGGCGAAGGCCGACACGTCGGGCGCGGCTTCGAGGAAGTAAGCGAAGCGCAGTTCGAAATTACCCGCACGCGGCTCGCCGACGATCTTGTTGAAGAGACTCTTCTTCGGCACGACGTGTTGGCGGTAGTCGGTGCGGAAGGGCCGGGTGTTTTTCAGGCTGATGCGGTCCTCAATGCGTGTGATGCCGGTCTCCTCGATGGTGAGGGCGTTAATGGCAGCCTTGAACGCGTCGTAGAGAATCTTGCCGGCGTCGGGCTCGGAGAGATTGCGCAGCACGACCGGGTCCTCGAGATCGACGGGCGACGGCGTGAACAGCCGGTCACGCATGAAGTCGCGAACCTTCGGGTAGAGCACTTCGTAGCCGCCGACGAGGCGGAGGTCCTTCAGCAACTGCCGCGCGAAGAAGGCGACGACGGAGCGGTAGTCGGCCACACCGGTGCCATCGAGCGAGATGGTGTGATGCACCTCGGCGTCGAGCATCGTCTTGAAGACGATTTCGCGCGTCTCCTCCGGCGTGAACGGCTTCAGCGGTAGCGTGGCATTGCCGAGCGTCGCGGGGTCGAGCGCGGCGAGATTCTTGAATTCGCGCTGGTAGCGGCGCGTCAGTCGGGGGAGTGGAATATCGAGCGTATCGACGTCCTTGGTTTCGTCCTCGGTGTCCACCTCGACGATGATCGATTCGTGGCGCTCCGTGCCCGAGCCCATCGGCACGCGCTCAAAGCTGACGCCCTCGCTCTGGATCGATTCGACGAAGTCCATGAACGTCGGCGTGCCGAGAACGGATACCGTCTCGCGCACGGCGTCGTTGCCGAAATACATCCGGCGCAGGCCACGGCCGAGCGTCTGCTCGGGGAGAATGTCGCTCTTCGAAGCGTAAGCGCGCAGCCCGCAGATGACGGTGACGTTGCGGACGTCCCAGCCCTCCTTGAGCATGAGGACGGAGACGATGGCCTTGTAAGGCGACTTGAGGGTGTCGATCGAGTTGGCCTCTTTGCGGAGTCTTTCGAGTTCCTCCTTGTTCTTGCCGGAGGCGGCTTCGGAAATCTCGCCGTTGTTCTTGGTGTGAATGACGAGCACGCCGCCCTGGAGTTCGGGGCAGATTTTCTGGAGGTATTCACCAACCTCGTCGCAGTTGCGTGTGTCGTCCACCATGACGAAGAGCACTGCTTTTTTGCCGAGGGCATGGTGCTCGGACTGGCTCTTGCGCCACTCCTCGACGCCAAGGCGGAGGTAGTCGTCGTATTTTTCGGTGAAGATCGAACTCTTGCGGTCGGTGAGCTTCGCGCGACTGGCGGCGTCGGGGAGGACGGGGTGTTTGACGACGTTCTGGTGGATCGCCTCGACGAGCGGGTAGTCGGAGACGGTCTGGACGAAGATGGCGCCGTTGTCGTGGCGCGGGGTGGCAGTGACGTCGATCTGGAGCGCGAGGCGGCGGTCCTTCTGGAGCATCTTGTGATGGATGTCCTGGATGGATTTGAACCACGCCATGCGCGGGTCGTGGATGTGGTGCGCCTCGTCGTTGAAGACGGCGAGTTCCTCGATCTCGCGGACGATCTCGCCGAGGTCTGTCTTGCTATCGGTGGTCTTGCCAGCGGGCTTCTCGCCGAACGCATCGGCGAGGAAGTAATCGCGCAGGTCATCGTCCTCCAACGAAGGATCACGAACCTCTCCGAGGAAGACGCGATGGATGTTGGTTAGGAAAAGATTTCCCGTCTCACGGACGAGGCGGACGTCGTCCTGTATGTGGAGCGTGAGCTGGAAATCGTCGCGCCAGTTGCGGCCCGCGTCTCCGTTGGACGGGAGGATGGGGTCGTTGAAAAAGATACGGAGCCCGTCGAAATCGGCGCGGAGGCGGTCGAGGACGATGATGTTGGGCGCGATGACCAAAAAATTGCGCGCGAGCGTGGAGTCGGGCTCGTAGAGGCGGTGGTAGAAACTCCACGCGATGAGGAGCGAGAGGACCTTGGTTTTGCCGGCGCCCGTCGCGAGTTTGAGCACGTAGCGCGGCCAGTCCTCGGCGAACATGCCGCTGGACACGGCGCCGGAGACGTCGAAACGGATCAGATCGTATTTGTCCCGGGCGCGGCGGACTTCGTGGAGCCAGATGACCGTCTCGACGGCCTCGCGTTGGGCGAAATAGTAGCGGAACGGGGAA
Source organism: Opitutus sp. GAS368 (assembly GCA_945871085.1). GTDB lineage: Bacteria > Verrucomicrobiota > Verrucomicrobiia > Opitutales > Opitutaceae > GAS368. The sequence goes on from CAMBVX010000097.1 coordinate 3,963, forward strand.
AGCGTTTGATCGGCGTTCTCGGTCAGATGCTCGGTCTCGAACCAGTGGCGGAGCAGCGCGAGCGAAGTGGCGGAAGCCCCGGGATAGCCTTGGGCGCGCCACGCGTGGACCTCCTCGCGCACCTTCGCGACGAGCGGGGGGAGGAGTTTTTCGTAGGCGGTGCTGCGCAGTTCTTCAGCGGCGGGAAACCAACGCTGTGCGGGCACGAGCGGCGCGTAAGGCGACGCCGGAAAATCAGGGTGTAAGGCCACAGGGCATGAACATCCGCGTGATGTTCGGCCCTCTGTCGGACGGCTGGCCCTTCGTGGGCTCTAAGCGGTGCCTGAAAATAAGAGGGAGCGTGTCTACACACGCCCCACCTCAGGCACCGCTAAGAGCCCACGAAGGAGCGCTTTCAACACGCCCCCAGTCGGGGGCGTGCATCGAGCGAGTCCTTCGTGACGAAATTAGCGGTTTCGAGGTGGACAGCAGCCGAAGCTACGCGAAATGAATTTTAGAAAGTGAAGTGTGCTGGGTGGGTGAAAATTTCCTGAGCGCCCGCATCAAGTCCCACGCACCGCCGCGAATCAAGCGCGCGCTCGCCCTGCAGCAAAAATACCTCGCACGGCAGCGCCCGTAATTCCGCGCTACGCCTACTCGTGGTGCGAACCGGCGGCGCTCGCGATTCTCGCCGCAGATGATGACGAGCGCCGTGAATTGCTCGACGTTTGCGACGCACTGGCCCGTTAGCCGGACCCGGAGGTCCCGGCCACACCTCGATCCATCGAAGGGCCAGAAATCAAACGACCCTGGCATCAGTTGCTTTCTTCATCGGTCTTTCGTTCACGCCGACCTGCGGGCCGGGCGCTGATGCCAGGCGACCAGACCGCCGGGCCATCATCCTTGCCGGATGACGGCGCAGACCTGCTCCCGCACCTGATTCAATTTGGCCGGCAACAACCGGCCCACCGACCGGCGCACACAGGATTCGTTCGCCGTGACCACCCGATGAGGCAGGGCAAAGCTGTCATGCGGCAGGGCTCCGCCGGGACCAAAGTCCGCCGCTTGGATCGCGATGGCGACGGGGTGTCCGGCCGAAGTGCTCGTGATCTGGCACAGTATGAGATCGCCGCGCGTGGCTGCGGCCAGCACCAAGGCCGGACGAATTTTGGCGCTCGACAGATCCGTAAACGGAAACGGCACCACGACGACTTCGCCGCTTACAAATCGCGCCATGCCGCGTCCTCCTCCGGCGTGTTCCAATCGGCCGCCCACGCGGTCTGGACCAGCGGGAGCAGGTTCTCCCGGCCTTCGCCCTTTTCCCGGGCTTTCAGAAACGCGAGAAAATCAAACACCTCGCGCTGGACGGACTCCGGGGCGGTCTTGATCTCTTCGATCAGACTTTGGGTGAGCGTGCTCATGGACGCCAACGTAGACGACGATTCGAAATTTCCAAGTCGGGAAATTTGTCCTCACGGGCCCGCACAAAACGTCGCGAGCGCGGCGGTTTCACGGGCGCGGGAACGTGGGGGAAAATGGCACGGATGCGGGTGAACTCGGGCTCGGTCAGGGCGGAGAGGCACGGACGGACTGCGAGGTTGTCACCCAGCGAAAAGCCGATTTGCTGCTGCCATGAAGACCAGTGCCATCATCGTGATTGATCCCGAACTGATGAGCGGCACACCGTGTTTTGCCGGCACCCGCGTGCCCATGCGCAACCTCCTAGATTACATTGAGGGCGGCGACACGCTGGACGAGTTCCTTGCGCAGTTTCCGACGGTTTCCCGCGCGCAGGCCGTCGCGTTTTTGGAGCAATCGAGCGAACGATTGCTCGCGTCCGCCGGGGCGACCACCTGAATGCGACTGTTACTCGATGAGTGCCTGCCGGTCGAGCTTGCCGCGCATCTGCCGGGACAGGCGGTGCACACCGTGAGGGACATGGGCTGGCTCGGCGTCTATAGCGGGCGTCTGCTGAAAATCATTTCCGAATCGGCGGCTTTTGACGTGTTCGTCACCGTCGATAAGAACCTGCCGCACCAGCAGAACCTGCGCGGACTCCCGTTTGCGGTGGCCGTGTTACGCGTTCGCTCGACCCGCGTGCCCGACGTAGTGGCGCAAGCGCCCGAATTGCTACGCCGGCTCCCCGAGGCGCAACCAGGTGAGGCCATGGTGGTCGCGTTGCCCGAGTCTGCGCACAGCTGACAGCGAATCAGACCGCATCAGGAGCAGGCTCTACGCGAATCGCACCCAGCGAGGCGGCTTTCACGGGCGCGGAGTCCTGCGGGGGCACGGGCGATTGCTCTGAGCCGCCGCTCGCGGACGAGTAAAGCGTTTTCTCCGGCCACCGGGCAAACTCAGAGAAAGTTCGGTCCGGTCTCTCAGCTCTCAACTCCCAGCCAGTCCCCTCACTTCTTCAAATACCCGTCGCGCCACTCAAACACCGTCGTGTGCCACAGCTCGCTGTTTTGCGGCTTCAGCACCCGGTGGCCCTCGTCGGATGATCATGTAGGTCTTCGGCCATTTTCCGCTATCGGTCTTTCACTTCGAACCCGCCCGCGGCAAAGCCGCCTTGATCGCCCCGACGCCCTGCTCTTTGAAGAGCAACCGCGGAAAACCCACGGCAAAATAATCCCGGTCGTAGATGTCGTGAAACACCGCTTGCCGCTCACGCACCGCCGCCGCGAGGGCCGCCCCATCCCGTTTGCGGTCATTCACCAGCGCGAAGACTTTCGCCTGCTGCTCGGCGTAATCGAGCCCGCGCCCGAGAAACGCGATGCGGCGCAACACCTCCGCCTCGCTCCCTCCTCCACCGCTCTTCGCCGCCGCCGCCGCGCGCACCAGCGTCGCGCGCAACGGTGCGAGCCGCGCCGGGCCGTAATACTTCGGGATGACCGCGTAGATCGAATCCGGATCGAGCCCGCGCGCCGGCTCATCTTCCTCGGCGCGGAGCTCGCTGGCGACGTCGCCCGCGATGCCCGCCGCGAGCTCGCTCGTCAGCGCCTCGAGCTGCGCGAAATAGTTCCTCACCTCCGGTGCGGCGGCACCAAATCCCACGCGACAATAATCGTCCACCAGCGCCGGCACATCCGCCGCCGGATTCCACAGCAGTTTCGCGAGCACATAATAGTTAAGCCCCTGCGTGGACCAGTGGTGGATGATCGCGTCAAAATCCGCGCCAAACATCATCGTCTGATAACAATGCCGCAGGTCCTCGCCGAGCTTCGTGACAAACACTCCCGGCAGACCGTGGCCCGAGTGCAGCGCGTTGGGCCGGAGCATGAGTGCGTTGCCGGCCGCTGCCCAACCGTCCCAGCTCCGCCGGTCGCGTTGGCGCGTGCTCTCGTCGAAATACACCAGGCCCACAAAGGTGAACGCGAGCTGCGGATGCGGCACCACGCGCAGCGGCGGCGTGCGATACGCGCTGTAGGCCGAGGCCCCGAGCACCGTGCCCGGCCGCAGGCGCTGCACGTCTTCTGCGACCCGATTGTAAAACGTCACGATCCGGTCCGTCATCGACACATAGGGCAGCGTCACCTTCAGGCCGCCGAGGCGAATGGGCAGCGTGATCGGTGGAGCATCGACGGGATCGAGCGCGCGCGCACCGGCGTCGAGATCCCACGCACTCGCCCCGCCGTCGTTGGGCGTGAGCGACGCCATGCTGAGGAGCGGATCGGCGTCGAGTTCCCGCAGTGCGTCGCGCGCCGCCTGCGCGATGAGGCCGGGATTTTCCTTGTCGAGCCGCGGGCGCACCTTCGTCACCGCGCGGGTGCCGTCGGGCTGGAGCGCAAACCAGTCGGGATGTGAGTTCTCGAAGCGCTCGACGTAGTCGTTGTAAGCGTGACCGAAACTCACGCGCCGGCTCTGCCCGAGTCGCAGCCGCGCAAACCATGGACTAGCCTCCGCGTGCTTCGCCGCGTAAACCCGCAGATCCGGCCGGCCGAGCGCGTTCAACGCCACTTTCACGCGGTCCTCCAAGCTCACGACCGGCTTGTCCGTCGGACCGGACACGCCACCGTAATTGCGCAGCCGACGAACGGCAAACGCCGGCGAGTCCTCGATATCCAACGGTGGAATCGTCACCGTCGTCCGCTGCGGAATCACGGTGCCGCCTTCGCCCGGCCACAGCCACCGCACGCCGAGCTGCCGCTCGATAAAATCGTAGACGCCATGCGCCGTGCCCGTGAGCACCAGGCCATTCGGCGCGCTGTCCGAGCCGGCGATAGACAACGTCCGTCCGCTCGTGAGCTGCAGAAAACCTTCTGCGGGCAGCGCCTTGACCCGCGCGGCCACCGCGGGCGGCAGTGCCTCGTCCGCGCCCAGCACGATACTCACGATCTCGGACCCGACTGGCGCGCCCGCCGTCACGATCGGCACCGTGGCTCCAGTGATACGCGCCAGCGCGTCCACCAGTTCGTCCGCTGCGGCGCGCAGCGCGCTCGAAGGTTTCGCCGGGAGCACGATCACACTTCGCGCCTTTCCGTCCTGCACGAGTGTGAGCGCCGCACCCGTCGCGACACGCTCATGCCGCAATGCCGGCAGCGGCCGCTTCGCCGCCAACGGCTCCGTGCGCTCGGGTCGCTTCGCCGGCGCGCCGAGCGGCACGTAGCCCCACGGCTCGCGCTTCGTCGGCACCGTCGCGGGCTTCGCGCCCTCGGTGAGCGCAGACAAACGCTCGGCCAGTTTCACCAGCCGCAGATCGCCGGGCACCCGCGTGGGATCGGCCCCGAGATCGACGAGCCGCTCGCGCGGTGCCAGTCCCGGCGGCAGCGCCGACGAAAACGCCAGCAACGTGCCCCCGCGCTCGCCCCACGCCTGCAGTGCCGACGCATCCGCCACCGCTGCGCCGCGCGCGAGAATCACGACCTTCCGTGTCGCGAGATCGGCCTGCGCGAGCGACTTCGCCTCGTCGAACGGAATGTCGAAGCGCGCGTGAAACGGCTTGAACGCCGTCGCCCGCACAAACGCCAGCTCGGCCTCGGCCGTGCCCACGAGCAGCACGTCCGCCGCAAAAGCCGGCACCAGCAGCACAGTAAAAAAGAAGAGACGAAGCTTCATGGGCGAATCGCTGTGCGCACGGCGGCGATCATGCGCTGCTGGAGTTTTTCCACGCCGTTCATGGCGGAGCGCACGCGGGCCCGCGACGCGGCCGGATCGCGCGTGATCTTTTCGAGCATGGACGCGAGGCGCGCTCCATCGGCCTCCTCGATATCAAAGAGCCAGTCGCCGAGCCCGATGTCGCGAAACATGTGTCCCTTGAACGTATCGGTCGGCTGCCGCACGTGCATCACGGGCGTGCCGGCCGCGAGGCTCATGATGAGCGAATGCGGCTCGACGCCGACGACGCAGAGCGACTGCGCGTAAACCGACGCCGCCTCGTCCGGCATCCAGTAGTTTTCCCGCCACACGACAGAGCGGCGCACGTCCGCCGGTAGCTTTTCCAGGATGTGCGTGCGGCCCAGCTCGACCTGATAGGTCATCTCCGCGCACACGAGCACCTTCAACCCCGTCACCTTCGTCCACGCCGCGATCATGTCCCGGAGCCGCGCATGATCCGGCTCCGCCGTGCGGTCGTTGATCGCATCGCGCGTGCGCTCGCTCTCATTGCGCGCGCCCGTGGGTGAGTAGCGTCGGTCTTCCTTCATGTGGTGATACGGCGTGTAGCGCAGCCGCGGGATCACGCACACGAACTTACCCGGCTCGAGCCCACTCTTGCGCAGAAACGCACTCGCCTTCGTATCGTCGCGCAGGCCGAAACCAAACACCGTGTCGGGGCCGAATTCGACCACGCCCGCCTTCACGCCGACGCGCCGCGCGTAATCACGCGAAAGCGTTTCGCGCAGAAACAAGAAAGCCGCGCCGTCCACCAGCGCCCGCAGCCCGGGCTCGATGCGATCCGCCGGCAGTTTCTCCATCTGCGCGCGCAACTCCGCCAGCGTGCCACCCTCCGAGGAGCGGTCCGTGCCAATCCCCGAAACGAAATCAAACGTGATGCCGAGCACGCCGTACGGTTTGCCCGTGATTTTCTTCCACGCCGCAAAATCCGCCGACGCCGAGAAATGTGCCGCCGAGGCATGCACCGCGATGTCGCATTCCGCAAACGCCCGCGCCAGCTCCGGCGTCGAGGGCCGGCCCGCTTTGTCGATCACGCCCTCGACGAACCGCATGCGGGGAAACGCCTTCGTCACCAACTCGCGCGCGCCAAACTCCAAGTCGCGCGGCCAGAGCGTGAGTTCCGCCTCCGGGAAATGCCGCTCCAGCAACGCGAGCGCGCCGGGCGTGTGCGCGATGTCGCCGATATTGACGCTCTGCCACGCGGAGCGCACGAGCACGCGCGGCGGGCGTGCGGACGCGGCGAACACCGGCCGGGTGGCGATCGCGGCCGTCGCGGCGGCGGAGAGTTGGAGAAAGGTGCGGCGTTGCATGGCGAGGTTGCTGGTCGGCGGGGACGAACGAGGTCAGAACTCGAAGTTGGAGGTGAGCCGCCACGTCGTGGGCGTTTGCGGCACGGTGCGGAAGGGGCGCTGCACGCCCGTTTCCCAACTGTAGCGGACGACGAGCGCGTCGCGGTCGTTGGCGAGATTGTAAACGTTCAGCTGGAAACTCAGTCGTCGGTCCTTGCGCAGGCCGCGCACCGTGTAGCCGGCGACGGCGTCAGCGCGCCAGTAGCCGGGGGACCACACTTCGCGGTCCGCGGGATCAAGGCCGGTGAAGAGCTTGCTCTGGTAGTTGAAACCGCCGCCGAGGTAGGCGCCGCGCAACGGGCCGGAGCCGAGCGTGTAGCGGGTGAAAAGATTGGCCTTGTGCCGGCGCGTGCCGAGCTTCGTGCCGCCGTCGTTCTCGGTATATTCGTTCAACCCGCCGTTGGTCGTGAGGTAGAAATCGACTTCCTGCGAGATAGTGCGCGTGGCGCTCGTGACGACGCCGGTGGTGTTGACGCCCGCGAGAAACGTCACGTTCTGCGCGTGCCACGCGAGCCACTCGGGGAAGAGATTCGCCTCCTTGGCATCGGTGGTGGAGTAGTTGGCTTGGAAACGCCAGGCCTTGGTCACGTTGGCCGTGACCTGCAGCTCCACGCCCTCGGACTTGTGGTCGAAGCGCCCTTGCGTGCCGGTGAGGAGGCGCGTGGCCTGCTCCGCGGCGGTGATGCGGCCCGCGGCGAGCAGCGCGTTCATGATGCGGACATTGGCATCGACGACGGGCGAAGGCGGCGTCGTGGACTGGTTCTCGCCGCTGGTGGTGTAGTAAGTCGCGCGGGCGTAGAGCGCCCCGCCGAGCAGGTCGAGCGCGAGACCGAAGTCCCGGCCGCGACCCTTGGGCGCCTCCAGCGCGACGGGTCGGCCCGGCGTGCCGTCGTCGGGCAGGCGGGTCTGGCCGCGCGCCGGGAGCGCGATGTTGTCGGCCTGGTTGTAGAACGCGGAGAGCCACGGCCGCGCGTGCCAGACCGCGCCGAGCGTTTGGTTGCGGCCGACGTTGTTGGCCTGCGTCGGGCGCTGCGCGGGATCGGCGGTGGCCGGATCGCGCGCGATGATCCACTCGCCGGTGCGGGCGTCGCGGCGGCGGCCGACGACGCGCTCATCGAGATCGTCGCGGCGCAGGCCGGCGGCGAGAATGAGCCGGCCGCCGAAGTAGCGCGCCTGGCCCGCGATCATGCCGGCCTTCTGCGCGGTATAAACTTCGCGCGGCGAACTCCCGCTGGTCGGAAACCACGCGGAGGAGAGCCGGCGGTTGGTGATGGGATCGAAGACGTTGTTGAACAGTCCGTCGCGGCCGGGGCCGTTGAGGTGATAAGTGGCCCAGTCACCCTCGATGGGATACGTGCGGCGGTAGGCAAAGTTGGCGGTGTTTTCCGGCTGAGGATTGAACGCGGCCAAACCCGTCGCGGCATCGGTCCACATCTCGCGGTAGGTGGCGGTGCTGGTGAAATTTTTCTCATACTCGAGGAGTGCGGCGACGCGGTAGTTGCCCCACTGCTGCGCGTCGTGCTCCGTGGAGAACATCGCGCGACCAGTGTCGGCGGCATCCCGGCTGTAGAGGCGCTGCCAACCGCCCTCGAGGTAGAGCCGCCCGGCGAAGGCGTTGCGCGTGCCGTCGTTGTTGAGCTGATTGGGATCACCGCGGAGTCGCTGCGGCGTGTCCACCTGCGGGTCGTAGCGGGCGAAGACGTGGTCTTGGTGGTTGAAGGCGAGTTCGAGAAACGTGCTCTTGGCAAACCGGTGTTCGACGAAGCCGGAGAGGGCATTGTAGCGCGACGAGCGATCCTGCGCGGGACCGCCGATGTTGATCGAGGGATCGGTGTAGCGCCGGTCGAGCACGACGCCACTGCCGGCTGGGCCGCCGGCCACCGTGGAGAGCGTGCCGCGCACGGCCATCACGGAGCGGTCGTTGGAGATGTAGGTGGTGTGCGGCGTGGCGACGTTGGTGGAGAGCCGCGTCGTGCCCTGCGCGGCGCTGGCGACCTGCGTGGCGTTGGTGGGCCGGCCCGCGTCCACCCACGTCATGAAGGCGTTGAAGAGGTTGTCGGCCCGCGGCTGGTTGCTGTCGATCTGGCCGTGCTGAACCTCGGCGCGAAACTGCGTGCGCTCGGTCGCGCGGAAGGTGCCCGCCAGATGCGCGAGCTTGGTTTCCTGAAACTGCCAGTGGCGAAACGTATTCGTGCGGTTGACGATGGTGTTGAGCCGCAGCGCCGCGCGGCCGTCGAGCAGCCGCTGGTTGAAATCGAGGGCGCCGCGCCACGACGCATCGCTGCCGGCACTGACCGAGCCGGCGCGGAAAGAACGCGCGGTCTGCGCGCGCTTGGTGGACGAGTTGAGGAGACCGCCGGGCGAGGCGATGCCGAACAGCACGGCGTTGGGCCCGCGCGAATCCTCCACGCGCTCCACGATCCCGGTCTCGATCGGCAGGCTCCAGCGAAAATAGTTCTGCGCGACCGAGGCCCGCAGACCGCGGATGCGATAGCTCTGGTAGCCGCTCACCGTCTCGTTACCGTTGGGATTCGCCGCGCGATCATCGTCGAGCTGGAACTCGACGTTGACCGCGTAGCGCACGACGTCGGAGAGCGCGAGCGCGCCCAGGTCCGACATGAACTCGGACGTGAAAACGGAGATCGAGGCGGGCGTGTCCTTGAGCGCAGTGTTGAGCCGGCTGCCCGCGAGGGTGTTGGCGGCGAGATAGCCCACATCCTGATCGTTGCGGACGACGAAGGGGCTCAACTCGACGACACCGTCGCTCCGCGCGGAGGCGGACGAAGCCGGCGGGACGGATTGGGCGGCGAGCGGCACGGCCGCGAGCGCGGCGGCGAGGAGGGCCAGGAGCGCGGGTTGGAGTTTCATGCGGGAAGTCATTTCGCGAGCGCGCGGCCGACGGCGCGGACCATGCCTTCCTGCAGCGTCGCGACGCGCGCCATCGACTCGCGCACGCGGGCGCGGGCGCGCGGGAGATCGTCGTGGATCGCCCGGAGCGTCGCCCAGAGCTGATCCGCGGTCGCCTCCGTCGATTCGAACAACCAGTCGCCCAGCCCGATGTCGGCAAACATCTGCCCCTTGATTGTATCGACCGGATTGCGGACGTGCAGGATTGGCGTGCCCGCGGCGAGCGCGATGATCGGCGAATGGCATTCCGCGCTGATCACCGCGCGGGCTTTCGCATAAAGTGCTGCCGCCTCGTCGGGCAGCCAGAAGGTGTCGCGCCACACCACGCGTTTCTTCACATCATCCGGCAGCGGATCGATCAACTGCTCCTTCGCCGTGGCAATTTGGTAGGTCATCTCCGGGCAGGCGACGACGCGCGCGCCGGTCTGCCGGACCCAGCGCACGATCACCTCGCGCAGCGCCGTGTGATCTTGTGCGGCAGACGCGTTGTTCAAGGCGTCGATCTCGTAATCGCCGGCGCTCCGCGGCAGATGCTTCATCCGATAATACGGCGTGTAGCGCAGCCGCGGGACCACACAGATATAGTCTTCCTCCGCGAGGCCGTGGCGCTTGCGCCAATCCGCCGCGCGCGCCTCGTCGCGCAGATCGAGCGCGAAGCAACCCTCCGGCCCAAACTCCAGCACACGGGGTTTGAGCTCTTCGCGCTGGAGAAAGCGCAACCCGAGCGTGTCGCGCGGGTAGATGAAGGCCGCCCGTTCGTAAAACGCCCGCGGGCCAAACTTCTTCTCGAACTCGCCCCGCGGCAGCCGCTCGATCTCCGCGCGCAGCTCGCGCAACGTGAGGCCGGCCGGCCGCGATCGCCGGTCCGTGATCGGATCGAACGACGCGCCGAACAACCCGAACGGCCGGCCGGTCGCGGCCCACTCCGTGTAGCTACGCGCGTTCTTCGTCGGCGAGAGGAAGAACTCGGCCTGCGTCCACGCCTCGGCCAGGGCAGGCGTGGACGCGCGACCGCTCGCATCGACGACTCCCTCGACGATGCGGAGCTGCGGGAAGGCTTTGCCCAGCATCTCCCGCTCGCGCTCGTGAAGGCTCCACGGCCAGAGCGTAACCTCGGCGCCGGGCAGGTGGCGGTAGAGGAGCCGGATCGTGCCGGGCACGCGGCCGACATCACCGATGTTTTCGTATTGGAGCGCCTCACGCAGCAGGATGCGCGGGCGGATCGGTGCCGCCGCCGCCCGCAGCGAAGGCGCCATCGCTCCGAGCGCCGCGCCACCGACGAGCGTCCCGACGAAATCGCGACGATTCATTTAGAAACTCCCCTTGAGGCCGAACGTGTAGGCCGCACCGAAGAGATCGATCTGCCGCGTGCGCGCATACGCCGGCGTGTTGGGCGCGTAGGCCTCCGTCACGTTCGACATATTGGTGAGATTGCGGACCGTCGCGTAAACGCCGAGGCGGCGCGAGAGGCGCCACTCGACGTTCACGTCGATCTGGAGCCGTGATTTTAAATACGTATAGGTGCCCGCGGGCACGTTGGCGCCGACGACGGCATTTTGCCGACGCGGGCCGGTGTAGTTCCAGTTGAGCTTCGTGCTGAAGCGCGGGCGGTCGAGGCTCACCCCCCAGTTGATCGTACGGTCCGTGAAACCGCTGAAATCCGCGGTCGTCGCCCCGCTGAGCTGCATCTCCGTGCCGTTGAAAAACACGCCGACGCCCCGCGCCCAGTTCGGCAGAAACTCCAACCGCTGCCGCCACGCGTATTCCAACCCGGTCACACGTGCATCGCCCACGTTGAACTGCGACACGAGGTTGTAGCCGACATAGTCGTCGCTCAGCCCGTATTGCTCGAGCAATTCGGCCGTCGCGATCGTCGTCACGCTACCAAAGAAATCCGCGATGTCCTTCCGAAACGCGCCGACCGAAAACAGCCCGCCCTTGTTCGGGTAGTATTCGAGTGTCACGTCCCAGTTGTCGGCCGTCCACGGCGTGAGGCCCGTGTTGTTGACCGTCACAGTGCGCGTCGCCGCAGTCGGATCACTCACCGTCGTGCCGGGAATAATCTGCACGAAGTTCGGCCGGCCCAGCGTCTTCGCGTAGGCGAACCGCGCGATGAGATTTTCGCGCAGGTTGACCGTCGCATTGAAGCTCGGATACCAGTCGCCGTAGTGGCGCTTGGAGTGGGAACCACGGTCCTTGTATTGCAGCCGCGCGAGCGCGACGGCGTCGGACGTCACGCGCACGGGCCGACCGTTGACGAGAATCAGGTTGCCCGCCGCGTCTTGCTGATAGGTCGCCCGGAGATCGTTGAGCACGCCGTAGCCATCGTCGTCGGTGCGCTCGTAGCGCGCGCCGCCGACGAGCCAGAGGCGGTTTTGGAACAGCCGTGCATCGGCGCGGAGGTAGCCCGCGGACACGGTTTCGGTAATCTTGCGCGAATTGTTGGCGCTCGTGCTGATCGCCGAGGTGTCGTTCAACACGAAATATTCCGGATGCTGCTGGTAGAGCGACCAGAGTTTCGCGGTGCTCTGCCAGCGGCGTGGCTCAAGGCCCCACGCCATGTGCTGGCCGGAGTAGCCCGTGGATTCGAGGTCATAGCGACCGACGACATCGTCGGCGGTGTTGGCGACTTTGTCGGGGCCGACGAAATTCCGGGACAACTGGGGATTGCGCATGTCGCGATCTTCGCGGCGCAGATCGAGGCCGGCCTTAAGCGTGAGCGGAATACCGACGTCGAAATCGCGCCGCGCGTTCACGTTGAAACTGCCGACAACCGCGAGCACGTCGGCTTGGTTGCTGCGCGCGCTGCCGATCGTGGCGTTGTTAATATTCGTGCCGTCTACCGGCACGCCGGCGGTCGTCGCGGCGGTCATCGTCGTGGGGCGGATCGCGTTGATGCCAGCGAGATTCACGGTGACAGACCGAAGCGAGTAGGCGGCCTGCTCGAAAAATCCCTCGTCCACATCGCGGTAGTGCACGGTCGAGGTGGAATACGCCCCGCCCGCGTCGAGCTTCCAGACGGGACCGGTGTGGCGCCACTTGGCGTTGGTGAAAATCGTCGCCCCTGCCTTGCGGCGCGACTGCGTCGAGTAGGCCACGGAGCCCGCGCCGGCGTTGCCGCGCGTGAAGTCCGGCCCGTAGGCCGCCACCGTGCCGACCGTCCACGTCTGATCAACGATGTCGGTGAACTGGTTCGTGCCCGAATACGAAGCGCCGACCGAGAGCACATCGCGCGGCGTGAACTTCCAATCGGCGGTCACACTGAACGATTCGCGGGACAAAATCGCGGGCGCGCTCGGCAGCCGGTAGCTGAGCAACGCGGGGCTCGCCGCGGTGCCGGCCGCGTTGTTCGTCGCGATGGGCGACCACGTGGGCTGCGACGAGTAGGACTGCTGGAAGCGCGAAAAATATGTGCCGTTAAACGTGAACCCAAACGTCTTCGACACGGGCACGATGGCGGAAAAATCCATGCCCGGCCGGATGCGCCAGCCGGTCGTGCCTTTGCCCGGACCGGACTTCTCGCCGAGCGCGAGATACAGGCCATTGGCCGATTCGAACACGTGGTAGCTGAACTGCGGGCGCGCCAGCTCGAAGGCGCTTTTGCTGATCACGTTGACGGCGCCGCCGAGGGAGTTCGCCGCCATGTCGGGCGTGGGAGTCTTGCTCACCTCGACGCGCGCGATGTTGTTCATCGAGAGGCCGACGAGTTCGAAATTGCGGTTCGTGCCGCTCGTGGCCGCGGAGGCGATCGGATTACCGTCGACGGTGAGCGGCGTGTTGTTCGCCGGCACCCCGCGCACGGAAACGGTATTCGGTTGAAAGCCCGCCATGTCGATCGTCACCCCGGGCACGAATTTCAGAAATGCGCCGACGTTACCCTCGCCGATGTCGCCATACTCGTCGCCGGAGACGACACTCTTGATGTTGCCCGCGAAGCGCTGCTCGTTGATCGCGATGGCCGCGGCGTTCGTCTCGCGCGCCTCGGCCACAACAAATTCTCCAAGCGCCACAACCTTGTCGTCGCCCGCGCGCGGCGTGCGATCAAGTTCGAAATCGCGGCGCACCGTCTCGCCGGCGGACACCGCGACCCGCACCGTTTGCGGCGCGAGGCCGGTGAAAAACACCCGCACGCTCACCTCGCCCGCCGGCACGCCCGCGAGGCGAAATTCGCCCGACTCGTCGGTGAACGCTTCCAGCGTCGTGCCATCGACGGTGATGCGTGCGTTGGTGAGATAGCTCTTGCTCGTGAGATTGAGCACGCGCCCCACCAGCGTGCCCGCGCCACTAGCGCGCACGGCGGTCGCCGGAGCTGGCGCCGCCGCCGGGACGTTTGGGCCGGGGGCCCTCGCCACGGCAAACGTGCCGCTCCGCTCGTCGAAGGTCACGCGCAGCTCCGTGCCCGCGAGCAGCCGGCCGATACCGTCTTGCACAGTGAACTCACCTTGCACCGCCGCCGTGCGCACACCGCGCACCTCGTTCGTCGGATAGACAACCTGGTGGCCCGCCTGCTGCGCGAACCGTTTCAGCGTCTCGCTCGCGTCTCCCGCCGGGACGTCGAAGGTCCTTCTGGCCTCGGCGGAGCGCACCGGCAGCGCAAGAAGCAGGGAAAAAATTGCCAACCACAGCCGGCCGCCCAGCGCAAAGCGGACGGCGGAGAGGGCGGTGAATGGAAAAAACGGGCGGGGACTTGTCATGGAATGGGGTTGAGCTGCTACCAAGACGCGTTCCAGCGCCGAACCCCGTAACAAAATCGTCGGAATTCTTTGCGTCGTCGTCCGACGAGGTCCGCCCCTCAACGCGGCGCGCCCGCCGCCGCCGACCGGCGCAACACGATCACGCCGTCGGCGCGGCGCTCGACCGCCACCTGAAAGCTCGTCTCCAGGAGGCGCACAAAACCCTCGACGTTGTCCGAGCGCAGCGTCGCGCCGATGGGCAGCGCGGCGAGAATCGGATCGGCCACGACGAGCTTCACGCGATTGTCGCGATTGAATTCCGCCACGACCTGCGCGAGCGGCGCATCGACAAACTCGAGTTGCCGCGGCTGCCAGGCGAGCAGGCGCGCCAATTCCTCGGGCGCGACCGGCGTGACGTGCGCCACCGCATGCGGTGCGACGAGCGAGACCACCGCGCGCTCGCCGACGGCCACCAGAGCGGATTCCGGCGCGGGCGCCGCCTCCACTCCAACGGCGGTCGGCGCCGCGGGCGGCGGATCGACGCGCACGCGACCCTCGGTAACGACCACCTCGACCGCCTCGGTCTGTAACTTGACATCGAACGCCGTGCCGACGGCCCGCACGCGCACGCGATTCGCCTCGACGACGAACGGCCGCAGAGGATTTTTCGCGACGGTGAAATGCGCCTCGCCCCGCACCAGCCGCACCAGCCGCTCCTCGGCGGTGAACCGCACTTCGACCTCCGCGCCGCGGTTCAAATCGATGGTCGAACCGTCTTCCAGCAGCCGCCGGAGCACCGGCACGATTTCGGCCGCCAGGGGTGCCGCCTCCGGGAGTCTTCTCCCCCCCGGTGCGTCGGTCCCTCGCCACAAGCTGAACGCGAGCGCAAGGCTCGCCGCCGCCGCGAGACCACCGGCGACCCACCCGCACCACGTTCGCCGCGCCCGCCGCTGCGCCAGCAAATCAGGATTTGGCCAAGCCCCGTGCTCGGGCCGCCATTGCGCGAGAACTTTCAGCCCATTGACGGTCTGTTGATGCCGTGCGAACCACTCGCCGTGGCGCGGGTCCTCGGCCAACCATAGCAACAGCTCATCCTGCTCCGTCGCCGTGAGCCCGCGGTCGCGTTTCGCGAGCCACGCGGCGGCGCGGTGTGCGATCTCGGCCACGCGACCCGGACTGGAGGAGCGAAGGTCCACGGCGGATTCAGCCCGAGCAGCGACGGCGCACGAATTCCGTGCAGCGCCTGATCCCGATGGTCACCTGCGCCTCGACCGTGCGGACGGAGATGCCGAGTTGCGCCGCGATTTCCTTCTGCGGCAGGCCGTAGACATTGCGCAGCGTCATCACCTGACGGCAACGGTCGGGCAAAGCGTGGATGGCCTGGGTCATAAGTTCGATTTCCTGATTGCGGGCGACGGTCTCCGCGACGTCTTCGCCCGCCTCCAAGACGCACAACTCGTCCCAACCCCCTAAAGGTTCCGCGTGCGTGATGCGCCGGCGGCGGAAAAAATCGAGCGCGAGGTTGCGCGCCGTCGCGAAGAAAAACGCCTTGGGCAGGCGCACCTCGCGTTTGCCGCGCGCCGCGATGAGCCGCGCGTAGGCGTCCTGCACGATGTCGTCCGCATCGGTGAGCTGCGGAAACCGGCTGTGCAGCCACGCGCGCAACATCGGTTCGTGGGGCTGCACCTGCTCGGCGAGCCAGCGGGCGGTCTCGGGATCTTGCGGGGGCACGGGCGAGTGCTATGAGCCGCCGCCCGCGGACGAGTAAAGCATTTTCTCCGGCCGCCCGGTCAAACTCACCGCGAATTCACGAAGGAAAGGAGCGGGAGAGGATGGCGGAGACGGCGCGGCGGTCGTGATCCTCGGCCATGTGGGCGATGAAGTCAGTGGTCGTGTGGTGAGGTCGTTTGCGCCAGTGGATGAGCAGGCTGTTGGCCCAGCGGTTG
>CAMBVX010000098.1 GCA_945871085.1 Opitutus sp. GAS368
GATTCGCCGCCACGCTCAGTGCACCCACAGAAACTTCGGAAAGAGAGTTCATCCCAGCCAACCAGAACCCAGCGGCCCGGTTTTGTCTAGCCAAAAAACAACTCCCACCCCAGGGCTGCACTTACGACGTCAGAAAAATTTACCATGCACCGAACTGATCCGGTATGTTTCCCTCGGGCCCCTCTCCGCTGCTTCGCGCCCCGCGCGCGCCCCGCTCCTCGCGCCAACACCGGTCTGGCCCCGGCGCGTTTACCCTCATCGAGGTCATGGTCGCCTCGATCGTGCTCGTGCTCGGTATCACCACTTCCATCACAACTCTGCAACGGGGCTTTCAGGCCACCGAAACCGCCCGCCACTACACGTTCGCCGCCCAAGTCATGCAGTCCGAAATGGAGCGCCTCCGGCTGAAGAGCTGGGCGCAACTTCAAACACTCCAAGATGCGCGGGAGGCCACCGTCTCGGTCCCCGCCGTCAGCGGTGCCGCAGCCGGCACGTTTGCCTGCACCCGCGTCATCACCGATCAGAAAACGGACATGAAAGAAATCAGTTTGATCTCCACTTGGAAGGGCTACGACGGTCGGCCTCACACCCTGCGCTTCGTCACGCGTTACGGCAAAACCGGTCTCTATGACTATTTCTACACGTCCCACTGATCCGGCTCCCCCCGCGTGCCCCCCGGTCGCGCGCCGCCTCACCGCCCGCGCTTTCACGCTCACCGAGCTCATGATCGCGGGTTCGCTCTCCACCCTCGTGCTCGCCGGCGTCCTCAGCTCCTTTCTCCTGATTGGCCGCAGTGGCTTCCTCGCGAGCAGCTACAGCGAACTCGAAGCGCAGACCCGCCGCGGCCTCGACACCTTTGGCAATGAGGTCCGCAAGAGCGCCGACCTCCAGTGGAATGACGCGCAGAGCATCACGCTCACCGTGGCCACCGCCGGCAGCGGCACCTACCTCGTCACGTATGCCTACGACGGAACGACGGGCCAATCGACGTCCGGCTGTTTTTATCGCCTCGCCGGCGATGCCCTCTCGACCAGCCCGCGCCAGGTGCTCATTCGCAACGTCGCCTCCGATTTCGCGTTTCAACGCTTCAAACTCGAGCAAGCCGGCCGCTCCGACAACACCGCCTTGACCGATCTTGAGACCAAGCAGGTGCAGGTCACCTTTCGCACCTCGCGGGCCGGCGCCACCACGGTCGCGGCCAACCAATCGGCCCTCTCCGCGCGCTATATTCTGCGTAATAAACGCGTCAGCAACTGATGCCCACGCCGCGTTCAGCTCCTTGTCTGCCTCCGCCGCACCGGCGTCCGCCCGCCGCGACGCGCGGCTCCGTGCTGATTGTCGCCCTCCTCATCTCCGCGCTGATCGCGGTCTCGCTCGCGAGCTACCTCAGCCTGAACCTCTCCTCCACCCGCCTCGCAAAAAGCAGTTTCGACGGCTACGCAGCCCTCAATATTGCCGAAGCCGGCACCGAGGAGGGCGTGTGGTCCTTCAACCGTGCCGCCGCGAGCGACCCGCTGGCCTGGGAGGGCTGGACCGGCAATGGCTCCGCCTCGTGGAAAAAATTCTCCGACTTCACGCTCGGCGCCAATACCAACGGCTGGGTCAAAGTCTACGTCGACAACCCCCATCCTCCTCCCGGCCGCAACCCCAAGGTCATTGCCCAATCCACCGTCAGCGCACCGGGTTCACTCCTCGTTCAGCGGATGATCGAGGTCACCCTTCGCCGCCGTTCCCATTTCGCCAACGGGCTCGTCGCCAAAGACAGCGTCACCTTCAACGGCGCCAACGCCACCGTCGACAGCTGGAACTCCGACCCCGATAGCGATCCCGCCACGGCCGCCGTAGATTTCAGCGCGGCCGTCCGCCGCGATCGCGGCAGCGTGGCCAGCGGCTCGGTGCTCAATAATTCTGTCGTCGTCAACCAAGCGGAAGTCTGGGGCTACGTGGCCACGGGCGGCACTGCCCCCGAGGTCGGCAGCGGCGGCAGCGTCCGCGGTGCCGACACGCCACCCACCGTCAAAGTCGATCCTCGGCGCGTCTCGACCGACTTCAGCGCCGACTTCCCGCTGATCACCGCCCCGACCGACGGCTCGCCGGTCGGCACCCTCGCCGCGACCCTCGGCACGGTCGGCCAAACCACCCGTTGGCGCACGACCGGCATCGTCCTTAACGGCAGCCAAACCGCTGACCATCCTCGGGAAAGTTACGCTGGTTCTCACGGCCGGCTCGGGCGCCCAAGCAATTAGCGTGACCGGCAACGCCGCTCTGATCATCCCCGCCGGCTCGTCCCTCGCGGTCTACGTCGAGGGCAACATCAGGATTGCCGGCCGCGGCCTCGGCAACGGCAACGTCCAACCCATCTCGTGCCAAGTCTGGGGCACCAACACCAGTCCCGCCGGCCAAGATATTCAGATCGCCGGCAACGGTGCGCTTCGCTCGGTAATCTATGCTCCCTTCGGCGACGTAAAAATCAACGGCAACGGCGACGTCATGGGCTCCATCGTCGCCCGCACCATCACGCTCGTCGGGAATGCCCTTTTCCACTACGACGAATCTCTCGCCGACTCGGGCACCACGACGCCCTACGGCATCGCCAAGTGGCGCGAACTCACCAGCGCGGCCGACCGCGAGCGGTATCGGGCCAATTTTGAGGGCTGGTAGCCGGCGCGCCCGCTGACCGCCACAGCGGTGTGATCTCCGCTTAAAAAGGCCTGCTCAGGCCTATTCGAAACAGGCCCGAAATACGGGTCCGATGGCCTCTAACTGATCGCCGGACTTTCGCCTAGAATCGCGGAGTGCCTCTGCCATGCCCTGCCACTCTCCCGCGAGCGCCCCGCCTGCGCCACCGCTCCGCCCGAGCCGGCTTCACTATCGTCGAAGTCATGATGGCGGCGACGGTGATGATCCTCGGGATCGTCACTTCTCTGACCACGCTGCAATTCGGCATGCGCTCGGTCGATACCGCCCGCAGCATGACCCTCGCCTCGCAGATCATGCAAAGTGAGATGGAGATTCTCCGCCTCCAAAATTGGGCGCAGATCTCTGCGCTCGACGCCGAGTCCAGAGTCGACCCGGCCACCACCATCAGCTCCGCCTCCGGCTCCACGCTCGACACCATGCTCGCGGCCATCGCCAACCGCTTCACCTGCGTCCGCACCGTCGCGCCGATCTCCGGGCGCGACAATATCAAGCTCATCACCCTGACGGTCAGCTGGACCGGCGTCGACGGTCGCGCCCACGCCCTCACCTACCAAACCCGCTACGCCAAAAATGGACTCAGCGATTATTTGTATGTCTCTCACTAAAAAATCTCCGGCGCCCCGCCGCCGCGCGTTCACCCTCGTCGAGGTCATGGTCTCCGCCGGCCTCTCCGGCTTCATCCTCGCGGGTGTCCTGTCAGCTTTCTTGATGCTCGGCCGCAGCGGCTACAACGCGGCCAGCTATTGCATCATGGAAGCCGAGGCTCGCCGTGCCCTCGAGACTTTCAGCGAGGAAGCCCGGCTCGCCAGCAACCTCACCTGGACGAGTGCCAATAGCGTGACGCTCACCGTCGTCACCAGCACCGCCGCCACCTATCTCGTCACTTACGCCTACGACACGTCCGCCAACGGCGATACGTCGAAATGTTTCTATCGCGTGCTGGGCGCGGCGGCCAGCACCGCTCCCCGCCGTATCCTCGTGCGCAACGTCACCGACTTCTCGTTCCGCCGCTACAAGGTGGTCAACGGCGTCGACTACACTGCCGCCAACGACCTCGAGACCAAGCAGCTCCAAATCACCCTGCGCTCCGTCCGCACCGGCGTCACCACCGTCGCCACCACCAACGCCGTGCTCTCCGCCCGTGTCGTGCTGCGCAACAAAGTCGTCAGCACCTAAACCCACCCGCCATGCCTTCGTCTCGCCGTCTCTCCCCCGTCGCTTGGCCCCGCGCCCGGGAGCGCGGCTCCTTGCTCATCGTCGCGATGCTCCTCTCCGCCATCATCGCCATTTCGCTCGGCAGTTATATCGCGCTCGGGCGCAACTCTCTCAAACTCGCGAACCGCTCGTTCTATTACAACGGCGCCATGAACATCGCCGAGACCGGCATCGAGGAAGCCCTCTGGTCGTTCAATCAAGCGACCGCCGGCGTGGCCCTCGCCACCGCTTGGGTGGATTGGGACGTTTCCGACGGCGTCACCGCCAAACGCACCTTCAGGGATTTTACGCTGAGCGGGAACGTCACCGCCGCCGTGAAAGTTTACGTCACCCGCTACAACCCCACCGCTGCCGATCGCCCCGTCGTCGTCGCGCAATCCACCGTCACGCTGCCGGACGGCTCGCTCACCCTCGGCAAGACCCTCGAAATCCAACTCCGGCGCCGCTCCAAGTTCGCCATGGGACTCGTCGCGAGAAACCAAATCACGTTCAACGGCAACAACGCCACCGTCGACAGTTGGAGCTCCGACCCCGACAACGATAACGGTGCCGTGACCGCCGCCATCCCCTTCAGCCCCGGCGTGCGCAACGACCGCGGCAGCGTCGGCAGCACATCCGTCGCCGTCGGCTCCGTCGCCGTCAACAACGCCGACATCTGGGGCTTCGCCTCCGTCGGCAGCAGCGGCGCGACCGGCTTGACCGTCGGCACCAACGGCTCGGTGCTCGGCGCCACCAGTCCCGTCGGGCCCAAGGTGGACACCACGCGCGTCGCCACGGATTTCACGGCCAACTTCGATCCGGTCACCGAGCCCGGGGTCGGGGCCACCCTCGGAGCTCTGGGCGCCACCCTCGGGACCGCCGGCGTGACAACCACCTACCGCTACGGCGGCACCATCAACAGCAACCTGACCATCTACGGCAATATCACCCTCATTCTCACCGCCCTGCCCGGCAACCACGCCATTAATCTCACCGGCGGCGACGGCCTGACCCTCGCTGCCGGCGCCACACTCATCATCTACACCGCCGGTGAAGTGAAGATCGCTGGCAATGGTCTGCTCAACAACAACCCCTCACCCGTGACCTTCCAGCTGTGGGCCACGGGCGCGGTCGGCGCGGGCCAAGGCATCGACATCAAGGGCAACGGCGCGCTCAAAGGTATCGTTTACGCCCCCAACGCCAACGCGACCATCACCGGCAATGGCGACGTCATGGGCTCCATCGTCGCGAACAATATCACCGTCGCGGGCAACGCCGCGTTCCACTACGATGAGTCCCTCGCCAACTGGGGCGGGGAAAATCCCTACGGCATCGTCAAATGGCGCGAACTCATCCTCGCCGCCGACCGCGCCGCCTACACCACCGTGCTGGGCACGTTCTAATCCGTCCCCCATGCAAGCCGCCGCCTTCCGCGCTTCCCGCTGTGCCCGTTCACCTACGGCGCTCGGTTCCCCCACTCGCCGCCGCCCCCTCGCCGCCGGCTTCACGATCGTCGAAGTCATGATGGGCGTCTTCATCATGGCCTTCTCCATCGCGACCTCGATCACCACGATGCAGCGCGGCTTCATGTCGCTCGACAGCGCCCGCAACATTTCCCTCGCCTCGCAAATCATGCAGAGCGAAATCGAAAAAATGCGTCTCAAGGATTGGTCGGTCGTCAGCGGCTACGCACCCGATCCGGCCACGCCGACCACGACCGAGCCCGGGATTGATCCCGCCTTCGTCTCCGTCAGTTCCCGTTTCCGCCTCGTCCGCACGACGTCCACTCCCACCGGTCAGACTGACGTGAGAAAAATCGTCCTCACCGTCACGTGGACCGGTGCCGACGGTCGCACGATGAGCCGTAGCTACACCACCTACTACGGCCGCTACGGTCTCTGGGACTATTATTACAATTCCGTGTAAAACATGTCCTCACTCGCCAAACCCTTCCGCGCCACCCGTCGCCTTTCCGGGTTCACCCTCGTCGAAGTCATGATCGGCGCGAGCATCGGCAGCTATGTCCTGCTCGGCATGCTCACCATGTTTGGATTTCTCGGCCGCAGCGGCGCCCGTCTGACCTACTACAACGCCATGGCCCTCGAATCCCGGCGCGCCCTCGACGAATTTTCCCAAGACGTCCGCATGGCCAGCGACGTCGTCGCCAACCTCACCGTCGGCACGGATATCGTCTCCTCCGTCACGCTCACCGTCCCGGATAATTACGGCGGCGCGTATGCCAACAAGGTGACTTACGCCTACGACAGCGCCACCAGCGGCGCGACCAAACGCTCGTTTTATCGCGTGGCCGGCACTCCGGCCCAGGACGTGGACACTCCCAGTCGACGAGTCGTCCTGGCCCGCAACGTGACCGCCTGCACCTACACTCGCCGCAACCGCTTGGATGACCTGACGACCTCGGACGCGTCCACCAAACGCCTCGAGCTCACCCTCCGAATCAGCACCACCGCCATCGCCGGCGCGGCCACCGGGATGGTCAACACGGTCGCCGCCACCGAGAACGCCATCTCCGCCACTTACCTCCTCCGCAACAAGCTCGCCAACTGATCACTCCCATGCGCCCTCCCTCGTCTCGCCCCACTCGCCGCGCTCACCTCCACTCCCGGCGCGGCTCCATCCTCATCGTGGCGCTGCTGCTCTCTTCGATTATCAGCCTCTCCCTCGTCAGCTACCTCCAACTGAGTAACACCACGCTGAAGATCGCCTCGCGTTCCTTCCTCAGTAATTCCGCCATCTATCTCTCCGAGAGCGGTATCGAGTTCGCCATGACGTGCCTCACCAACAATCAGGCCAACGGCGTCGCCCTCAACACCGCCTGGCCTGACGCGACGTGGACCAAGGACTTGGCCACCCACGTCGCGACCGCGACCTTCCCGCCCGCGGCTGAGGCTCCCTTCGCTCTCGGCGCCAACGCCACCGGCCGGATCAAGGTTCACGCCAAGAACTACGACCTCGCGGGCGACCCCGTCATCGTCGCGAAATCGATTGTCACGCCCGCGCCCGGTGGCGGCCCAGTCATCACCAAATATCTCAAAATCACCCTCGCCCGCCGCGGCCTCTTCACAAACGGCCTCGTCGCCAAAGACTCCATTTCGTGGGTCGGTCACCCCGAGGCCGACAGCTGGAACTCCGCCGCCGCCAGCCCCCCTGTGCCTTATTCCGTCGGCGTGCGCACCGCCAACTGCACCACCGGCTGTGTCAACGGCAACATCAACCTCGGCTCCGGCGGCCACGTCTACGGCTACGCCAAGACGGGCCCGTCCGGCGTCACGGCGGGCGGCAACGTGCATGGCCTTAGCCCCACGACTCACGACGCCACGCGCGTCGCCACCGATTTCTCGGCCAACTTCCCCCCGATCACCCTGCCGGCGCCGTCGTTCACCAATACCCTGAGCGCCGTCCCGACCACCCTCCCAAAGACCACGGCTCCGGCCCACACCGCCGCCGCGGACGGACGTTATTATTACTCGTGGGGTAGTGGACTCGGGGGAATTACCGCCGCCACCACCATCTCCGGCAATGTCACGATCACCATGACAGGCCGAGCCGGCGGCACGGCCATTAGCCTTAACGGCAGTGGGAAAACACTCACCATCACTTCAGGCGCGAGCCTCATTCTCTACACAGACGGCAACATCACCACCAACGGCCAGGGCGAAATCAACAACACCTCGACGGCGGATAAACTCCAAATCTACGGCACGGGCCCCGTGACCCCATTTCAGACCTTCACGATCGGCGGAAACGGCAATCTCATCGGTGCCATCTATGCCCCGAACGGGACGGTCCAACTCCACGGCGGCGGCTCCTCTGGCTATGTGGCGGGCTCGGTCGTCGCCAAAGTCATCAGCATGAACGGTGGCACGAATTTCCACTACGACGAAGCCCTCGGCAACCTGAACGGCGGCGGCGGCTACCGCACCAGCCAGTGGAAGGAACTCCAGACCGCCACCGAACGCGCCCCCTACATCGGCCTCTGATTCCCCTAGGTCGCTCGTCCTGTATCCTTATAAAACTTCGCCCCGCTCCCGGTGTTCCCCGGGTTCATCCCTCGGAGATGCGGACGAACGCCAGTGGCCTCAACGGCGCTTCTTCTCCGCCACGGGCCGCTCGCGATTCGCCGCCGAGGCCCGCTCGATCAGACTGAAAATCACCTCGCGGGGAAACTTGCCGGTCGCGATCAACCGATGCACCGACGCCGGATCGGCCATTTTTTCAGCACCGAAATTCAAGATCTTCCCGGACAAGTTTGGATCACCGGTGCGCACGCCCGCCCACTTTGCCCAATAGTCCGCCTCGGTTTCGGCGCCGCACGCCACGCCCGCCACCCACAGCTCCAGCCCGGTGATCGCCAGCCGATTGGCGTCATTCCGCATCACTTGGTCCAAGCGCTGAAACGAAATCCCATCGGGATGTTCCACCAACCAAGCCGTGAGAAGGTCCAGCGTCGCCGCCGAGAGGGGCCGCTCGAGCAACGACTGGAAATCGATCCGCACCAGCGCGGCATCCCCTGAAGCCTGATCGATTCGCATCTGGAAAAACTCGCGATCAAAGGACGACAGCCCAGCCGCATGCCGGCGCAAAAACACCGCCGCTAATTCGCGCTCTTTGAGCCGCAGCAGTTGCACGACATACTCCGTCACGAGCAACGGACTCAACGTGCCCACCTCCTGCTCGGCCAATAATTTGGCCGCCGCACTCGCGCCCCCACCGCGCCCCAGTTCCTCGGACCGCAGGAGCGCACCCACTGCGGCCGGCAGCGCGGCCACCGTGGCGGCATGGTGTTTAAGCACCGCTCCCACGTTTTTCTCCATGCGCACGGCAAAGAGCGCGGAGCGCACCCAAACCGGCGACTGGTCGGGATGCTGGGTCGCCATGCGGAGAGAAAGTCCGGCCAGCTCGGCAAACCGGTGGCGCGTGAGCAAGGCGTCGTGCCAGCCGACCGCCGTCTCGTGCTCGCGATCGGGAAACGTGTCGAGTAACCGCTCGAACAACGCGTCACTGATCAGAAAGCTCCGCTGGTATTGCCGGAGGTGAGCCAGAAACAACAGTGCCTCGTAGTTTCCCGGATTGAGGTGCAACGCACTCTGCAGGGCCATCTCCACCCCCTTGAAATTGCTTTCCTGCAGGAGTCGGGCCGTATGCTCGATGAAATATCCCGCGCGCGCGCGCGCCACCCGTTCCCAGCGGCCCGGCCAAGCGACATCCAGCCATTCCAATCGCTCCACGCCCGTCGCCCGAAAGCCGATCAACACTGCACTGGAGATCGTCACGTGGAGGGCGAGCCCGCAGCTCAAAAAAATCACCGCCGCCCGCCCCCAAAACGGCCGGACCTCCTGCGCCTCCACCGCACACACCCAGCCATGCCCGCCCCGCACCAACAAGGGACACACCCAGCGAAAACGCTGCGGATCGTTCCACCCGACACACGCGTCACAACCTGTCTTGCCGACCTCGCCGGAATCACTCGGGTGCTGACACGGGCAGCGTCCGCGCGCCCCGCGCAAGCGGAATTTGGTTTTTCGCGAATTCCAATAGATCAATGCGATCGGCGTGCGCACCAAGTCGGCGAGGAGTGACAGCGGACCGGCCATTGCAGATGCCCCCAACCGACCGCCCTAGCGGCAACAGCCCTGCGGTTTTCAATGGGTCGTGGCGGCCGAC
The DNA here is from genome assembly GCA_945871085.1 of Opitutus sp. GAS368. Taxonomy (GTDB): domain Bacteria; phylum Verrucomicrobiota; class Verrucomicrobiia; order Opitutales; family Opitutaceae; genus GAS368. The sequence continues at coordinate 9,580 of CAMBVX010000098.1, forward strand.
ACCCGCGTTTCCGGCCGAGACTTGCCCCGGAGCCAATAGGCTCGCCCGAGCCAAATCAACAAAACCACCCCGACCTGCATCACGGTGGCCGCCTCGGGAATGATGGGCTTTACCCCCGTGGCATCCACGTAATCGGTAAACGCGCCCATGGAGGACCACGAAGCCGTCGAAATGCCCAACGTGCCGTTGATGTCTTGATTGATGCTCTGGGTCTGCGTGGCCGTCCAACCGACAAACGCCATCTGCGTCGCGTAGCCCATGGTGAATGTCGTGCTGCCCGTCAGCGCGCGCGTCGCCGCCTGTAAATCGGAAAACTTGATCGCAAACGTGATGTAGGCGTTTTCGTCGGTCCCGTTGGTGGCGGCGCGGTCGTAATTGGTGTCGCCCAACACCGACACCTTTTGGTAGTTCCAATTGGTGCCAGTCGTCAGCATGAGCGGGGCAGCCTTGGTGTAGGGATTACCGGCAAAGACTCCGCCGTCGAGGGTCGTAGTGCTGGGACCGTCGTTTAATCCAGCGCCGCCACCCTGAAAGAAGAATTGTTGCCCCGCATTGTTGGAATCGACGGTGGCGTAGATCGTCGTCACGCCGGCACCACTGAGGTCCTTAAAACCTATTCCCACAGAAATAGCCGAACCGACATAAGTCTTGGTGCCGTTGTAGTCGGACATCCGATACCGAAAAACCAAATGATCCACGCCACCGATGGTTCCCGCCGTCACCATCGAACTCGCGACGTCACTCGCCGGGACAGCCGAAAAACCCGTAGTCCCGGCGGCGAGGCCCAGGAAGTCTGCGTTCATGATTCCGGTCTGGGTGTCCTTCGACGGGTCCAAAATCGCGGCCCCGCTGGCGAGTTTCCACGACTGGAATTGCGACGTTGCCCCGGCGACATTGATCACTGCCTGACCCCGGGCCACTGGCGAAAAACCGGCTGGTCCCAGCACGCCCAGTGCGGCCCATCCGCAAAACAATTGGCGCCGCTTTAATCGATTCATCATCCAAAAAATGGGGAACAAAAAAAACGAAACAACCCCGCAGAAGTCCCTATTTCCTCGCCACTAACTAGGCCTGAAAAGGCCTAATCGTTTCAGCTCAGAAAGAGGCGGCCAGACTCCCTCGGGGCATTTCCCTGTGCGACCTCGCGCCAGAATCTCCCGCCGCCCCGAACCTCACGGCACCTCGTAGACTTCGACGAGGGCGACCCCCGTGGTCGTTCCCACGCCACTGACCTGCGCGGTGTAACTACCCGGCGGTAGTGTGATCAAAAACGACGCATCGCGAGAGCCCGCCGGCAGAACAAAGGCGCCCACACTGCTCGTGGCGGCCGCCAACGTCGCCGTCGGCACCCAGTTGTCGTTGGCGACCAACAGGCGGCTCACCGCGGAATAAAGTTCGAGTTTGGGGTCGGCCAGCACCCCGGTGACGCCAAAGCCCCCGAGCGTCGGGCCCACGGCGCGCAGCAACAACGTCTTCTCCGTCGTGCCACCGATCGTGAAACCCGCGATCAAAATATCGCCCCCGGTGCCCACTTGAGCTCGCGCGGATACATTAGTCAGGCGCGGAGTGGTCGCGATGAATCCGCCGGCGGGCGTCCCATCATAGACCTCGGCCAACGCGACGCCGGTTGCGCCACCCGCTCCCGTAATCTGCACGGTGTAGCTTCCGGCCGCGAGTACGGTCACGAGCGCCGCATCCCGGCTCGTAGCCGACGCCAAGGGGAACGCGCCGACTTGCGGCGTGAGAGCCGCGACCTGCGCATCGTTGCTCCAATTATCATTGCTGACCAAAATCACCGAGCTCGACAGCACCGCCAAGAGCGGATCAGCGAGCAAGCCCGGGACGCCAAAAGCTCCGAGGGAAGGGCCGACGCCGCGGATCAACATCGGTTTACTTCCGCGGGCACCCGTTCCGCCGATCGCCATCCCCATGATCAACGTCTGCGGCCCCGTGCCGGCCTGCGTGCGGATCGCGAGGTTGGACAGCCGCCCGGGGTCGCCGGACCCGTCTGCACCGACGGGCACCACCTGCAAGACCGGCCCCCACTCCATCGTATGAGCACTGAGCGTCACTCCCCGCGCCTGCAGGCCCACCGCGCCGACGACGCTCGGAGTAAAACGCAAAACAGAGCCGTTGGCCACCCTCGCCACCGGGCCCGCAACTACGAGGCGAGTCCCCTTGAGCGTAATATCATCAATCAACCAGCCGACCGGGCCACCCGGGCCATCGAGTTTTTTTTCGTCGACCGAGAAAACAAAGCGCACGCGGAGGGTGCGACCACCGAAGTCCGCGAGCGACACCGTGCGAGCATTAAACGTCGTCTCACCCGCGCCGCCACTGCCGGCCTGCGTCCACACGTCACGCCACGCGTCGCCATCATCCAGCGCGACTTGCACCCGCGCAGTCTGCGTGGTGGCCGCCAGACCGAGCAGGCTCCGAAAACTCAGTTCACCCGTCGCGCCCACGGGGGAAAAATAGGAGCCCGGTAACTGCAGAACTTGCGCCTCGGCGGTGTCGTGCGCGAGCCGATAGGCGGCGCTTCCGCTAGCCGCCCGCATCGTGTCGCGCGCGGCATAGGTGCCCGTCGTGGTGGCCTGCACGCCCTGCAGGTCGCCCTCCGCACCGAACACACCCATAAACGGAGTAAACTGCAGCACACGCCAATCAAAGGTCACCGCGAGAGCCGGTTTCACAAAATTGTAAGGGCTGGCGGCCCCGAGCGCGGGGGTGATACTGCCGCCGATGAGGGGGAGTTGGATACCGATTTCCGCGACCTCCGGATCAAACACCGTGACGCCATACGAAAAACTCGTCGGCACGCCAGTCCCGCGCACTCCGGTGATCTTCACCTCGTAAGGCACATCTTCGGCGGGCTTGGGATGCGCGACCGCCACCCGCGCATCGGCGTTATCGTAGATCCAAACCAGCGTGTTCTCACCGGACCCGTTGGCCACCGGTTCGAGCCGCACCGCAAGCACCGCTTCATTCCGCGTCATCGTGACTGAGGCCGCAGAAAAATCGGCGCCGGGATACGAAAACGACCAGCGCGGAAAAACGAACGGATAGGGCACGAACCCACGCGGCGGCCACGCCACAAAGCCGTCGCGCACCGTGGGTCGCGGTCCGGTATCACTGGCGGCGTCCACCACCCAAGTCGCGTTCGCCGCGCGCCGATCCCCGGTGGCGGGCACGTCCCCCGTCCCCATCGCCCGCGTCCACGGGTAGAGGAGCCCACGGCGCTGGGCGAGCGCTGCGTTGCCGTCGCCTTCGCCCCGCAAATACGCGGTGATCGCCTCCGCCCCCAATTGGCCCAGCCAGAGATTGGAGCTGCCCGCCGCCTCGGCTCCGGCTGCGGAGTAAAACGTCCAACTCGACGGCGGTCGGGCCGAGATCTGCCCGTTCGCACTCATCATCAGCGCGGCCTGCTGCGCTTTCGCGGAGTAAGTCGCATTGAGCGCCACCCCCGCCGGCACTCCCGCCAGCGCGCGAAAATAATTGATCCGCAAACGCACCGCTTCCCTGAACGCCGTGGCCGTGTCCCCCGCGTTACCTGCCGCCATATTTCCCGTCCAGTGCGGCGAAACGCCCTCGGAGCGCGCATAGAACGTGAGAAAAAACTGCCGGCTCTCTTCGCGGGTCGACGGATCAACCGCGAGCGGGGCCGGCAACGCCTGCGCCTGGAGCAACGGTCGTCCGAGCAGCAGTCCGAGTCCGACACTTACAAGGCTTCGCCACATCGTTTGGGTGAATACCCGAAGGGCCTCGTAAGCAAGCGCGCGGTGTTCGGCCGGCAGAACCCGCTCGCTCTCGACCTGACCCTAAACGGCCCGCATCACCGCCGCCACCTCCACCACAATATCCTCGCGCCCGCGCGCCGCGATCTGCGCCAGCGGCTCGGCCCCCGCCGCCACGACCGGCCGATAGTCGAGCCCGCGCAAGGCCGCCAGCCGCCAGAAATTTCCGTTCACGTAGGCGCGATTAAAAAATTCCACGACGCGCGTCCCCGCCTCGCAAAACACCAGATTCGCCAGCCCCGCCCCATGCGCCGCGACCACCACCCGCGCCCGCCGAAACGCGTGGATCTGCTCGCGCCACGTCAGCGCTTCCAACCGTAGCTTCACGAAACCCCGCGCCTCCAACTGCGCCCATAAGTCCGCCTCGTTCGCCACGCGCCGACGCCGCGCCTGCTCCCGCGTAATGTAGATCCGCTCGCCCCCCGGCGACGCGCCCGCGTCGGACCACGGGGCCACAAATTCTCTCACCCGCGCCACCACCCCCGGCGTCGGCCGACCTTCGCTCCCCGGCATACTCGGCACCACGAGCTGCTCGCACACGTAGTGCGCAGATCGCCCCGGATCGATCACCTCGCCTCGCCACCCGTGCAACGCGAGCGCCGCGCGCGCGCACGGCTGCTTCGTATGGGCGATCAGTTTCCCCGCCCCACCTACCTGCGGACCGAGCGCCAGCAGCCGCGGCCACTCCTCGAGCAACCAGTGACTGTAGCCCGCACCCAGCGTCGTCGCCACCACGGCGACCGTGCCACTGAGCGCCACGGGGGGACGAATTTTTTTGTAGGATAACAGCCAGTGTTCCTCGAACCCCCGGCCAAAATCCCACGACACATCCCGGGCAATCGTACGCCCATCCGCCGACAACACGTTCCCCGAGCCAAACACGCGCCCGCCCGGCAACCGCGCGACGAAGTCCGGCTCGCTCACGACGGTCGCGCTGCCTCGAAAAAAATTCCGCACCTCCTCCGTCGCGTGCACCGGCAGCGTAGACTCCACCCGCGTCGCCGCGCCGCCGGACCATCCCTCGAGCGTCCCACCCGCCCGCGCTGCCAGCGTCGCCAAGCGCTCGCAAGTCACAGGCGGCGGTAAATAGTGGTCGGCAGGGAGCATACGCGGATGAGTTTCTTTTCGGATTCCCGCACGTCCTCTGCCCAAGCGCAAATGCTTCGACCCGACCTCCTCACTTTCTCCGCCTCCCCATGAAATCCCTCCGCCTCCTGACCACCGCTCTCGCCCTCGCACTCTGCACCGCATGCAACCCTCCCGCCTTCGCCGCCGACGCCGCGCCCACGCCTGCACCTGCACCGAATAAAAAAGCTTCGCCCGGGCCACTCGCCGCCCGCCCCTCGCCCGCGCGCACCACCGACCAAGTCGAGTTCATCATCGGCCCCGATTACACTTACGCTCCCGAGCTCACCCCGCGGGACGGCGTGCCGCGCGGCACCGTGCATGAGTTCAAAATGAAATCGACGGAGAGCAAAATCTATCCCGGCATTGCCAAGACCCAGCCCGGCACCGTGCCCTACGAACGCGCCGTCGCCGTCTACGTCCCGCACCAATACGTCCCCGGCACGCCCGCACCGTTCATCGTCGCGATGGACGGTGTTCGCGCCTACGGAAAAATTCTTCCGCCCATCCTCGACACGCTCATCCACGATCGCCGCGTGCCCGCGATGATCGCCATCATGATCGACTCCGGCGGCGGAGACTCCAAGGGCAGCCAACGCGGCCTCGAATACGACACGGTCTCCGCCACCTACACCACGTTCATCGAGACGGAGGTACTCCCCCGCATCGCACAAGACTATCGCGTCACGTTCACGAGCGACCCCGAGGGCCGTGCGACGATGGGCGGCAGTTCCGGCGGCGCGGCCGCGTTTACGATGGGCTGGTTTCGCCCCGATCTCTACCGGCGTATCCTCACCTACTCCGGTACCTACGTGCACCAACAGTCCCCCGAAAATCCCGCCTCGCCCCACGGCGCGTGGGAATATCACGAACACTTCATCCCCCAGAGCGAGCGCAAGCCCCTCCGCGTCTGGCTCCACGTGAGCGAAAACGACAACGGTTCAAAACGCGACGAGGCCTCCCTGCACAATTGGGTGCTGGCCAACCAGCGCATGGCCGCCGCCCTCAAGGCCAAAGGTTATCCCTATCGCTACGTCTACGCCGAAGCCGCCGGCCACACCGATGGTCGCGTCACGCGCCAGACTCTGCCCGGTGCCCTCGAGTGGCTCTGGCAAGGCTACCGTGCGAAATGAGCGGAGTCGTTTCTTCGGCTCACATTACTTTGTTATCTTGCGCCCGGATTCACGCTCCGGTTTCAGAGCGAGTGTAACCGCTATTGGGTTACACTTCCGCCAGGCTGTTTTTCACCCGGCAGGCGACCAAGTAAGACTACTCGCGCCTCGCCTCCCCGCCCCACTCCTGCGACGGAAACCGCACGCGCCCCACGACGTCGCCCTCGCCCGTATCGAGCAGAGAATTTACGGCGGCCAGACGCGCCGCCACGTCTTTGACCATCGCCTGCAGCGCGACCGGACCGAGCCCCAACATCGCCAGTTGACCGGCCTCGGGCGGTGGCGGGGGCAGCGCGCCCGCCGGAGTGCACACGGCCGAGCGCAACCATTTCGCCGCGAAGAGCAGCGTCGCCATCCGGGCCTGGCTCGCGGACGCGCGCGGGGTGTACTGCCAACGCACGGGCTCAGAAATTGAGTGCGGAAATCCCCAGTGTTTCAGTAACGCGCAGCCTGTCTCGGCCTGCGTGAAGCCCAGCACCGCGCGTTCACTTTCCATCGCCTCCCGGGGAAACCCCATGTTTTTCAACGTGAAGGGATGCCCTTTTTGCAGCGCCCATTCGTCGATCGCCACCATGCCCACCGCATGCAGCAGACCGATCGTATACGCGACATTGCGATCCTGATTCGTGCGTTCTGCGAGCGCCTCCGCCGCGAGCGCGCAAGCGACCGACATGCGCCACAATTCGTCGGCCTCGATTCCGTAAATATCGAGGGGGCGCACCAGCACCTGCGAAGCGACAGCATAAGCCACGAGTTCGTAAACCCGATCATAACCGACGCGGGTCACGGCCTCGTCGACTGTGAAGCACCGCACGCCAGTGGCGAAATACGCACAGTTGCCCATCTGCAGCACGCGCGCCGCGATACCGGGATCGAGGCGAATGAGCGCGACGATTTCATGCGTCGCCGAATTTCCGTCGGACAGCAGTTGTTTGAGCCGTGGCAGCACCTTCGGCGCCGAAGGCAAACACACCACCTCGCGCACGATAGCCTCGGGCGAAAGCACACTGCCTGCGATCATTGAAAGGTCTGCAACCATGGGAATGGAGCCTCTATCGGCCCGAATCCCGGCAACTTTCGCAAAAAATTAGCCAGCGCACCCGTGAGTGTTTCACGGGCGCGCTGGAGTGCCATTTTGATCCATCCGCAGCTTACCCAGCCGCCGATGCCATGTCAGCGTGGCAAAAGATTTCCCCAGAGCTCCGGGCGCCCCGCGTAAAATCAGCCCGGCCCTGCCCGCCCCGGGAAAACCGGGTCAACTGCGAGCGGGAGACGTGCGCTGATTTCATGCCCCTACTCTACACCGCGGCGAAACCTGCCGCTATCCGGGTATCCCCGTAAAGTTGGCTCAGGGTTTCCCCTCGAGCGCTCCCCGTCCGCCACCGGGAAATCCTTCAAGCCCGCCCGCCTCCGCGCCGATAATGCGCTAAACCTCCACCATGACCCGTGTGCTCTACGCCGAGGACGACCCGCAAATTGCGGACCTAGTCACTCTCTCCTTCGCCCAGCATCCCGACACCGAACTCATCACGGTGAACTCGGGTCGCCGCTGCCTGGAGGCCTCCGCGCAAGGCGGTTTCGATCTCTTGCTCATCGATTTGATGATGCCCGACCTCGATGGCCTGCAGGTCCTCTCCGAACTCTCCGCCTGCGGTGATGCCACACCCGTCATCATCGTCAGTGGCCAGGGCCAGACCGAACTCGCGGTGCGTGCCTTGCGGGCCGGCGCCGCCGACTATATCGACAAAAACTCACCCGACTTCCGCCGTATTCCGGAAATGGTGCAGCGCACTCTGACGCGCTTGGGCCGCCACTGGCAAAACCGCCTGTCACCCGCGCCGCCCACCACCCCGCGGGTGCTCTACCTCGACCCCGACTCCAGCGGACGCGCCGCCACCGCGCTATTTTTTGGAGCCAGCGCGCCACGTCTCCTACTCACGGCGGAACCACTGCCCGCCCTCGAAAAATTCCTCCGCCACGAAGTCGCGTTCGATGCCGTGGTGCTCGGGCCCCACATCCCCACCGCCGCCATGCTCGCGGCCCTGCGTCAGTTGCGCTCACTCGGGGCCGACGTTCCCGTCGTCGTCCTCGCCGCGCACAGCCACGGCGAGACCGCCGTCGCCGCCTTCCAACTGGGCGCGCACGACTACATTCTCCATGCCCCCGGTTGCCTCACCGAGCTCGTCTTCTCGCTCAATCACGCCCTCAAGCGCGCCGCCACCGAACGCCTCGCGGCCCGGCTCACCGGCGACCTTGCGACCTTTAACCGCTCGCTCACCAATCAAGTCGCCGCCCGCACCCGCGAGCTCGAAGCCGAAATTCTCGTCCGTCGCGCTGCCGAACGCCACGCCGCCGCCCAAGCCGCGCGCTCTCAAGCCCTCGCCGCCCGCCTGCTCCGCGTGCAGGAAGACGAGCGCCATGTCCTCGCGCGCGACCTCCACGACCAGGTCGGCCAGTTACTCACCGGCCTCCGTTTCCAACTCGAAGCCGCGCGCACCACACCCACCGGCCCCGCCTTGGGCGAAGCCCTCGCCGTCACCGCTGATCTACTCACCACCGTTCGCGCCCTGACCCTTCAGCTCCGGCCGCCGCTCCTCGACGATCTCGGCCTCGAACCCGCGATCGCGTGGCAGTTGGAAACCTTCCGCCGCCAAACCGGCATCGCCGTCGAACGGGAACTTTCGCTGCCCGCCACTCGCCTGCCCCGGGAACTCGAGATCACCGTCTACCGCGTCGTGCAAGAAGCCCTCACCAACGTCGCCCGCCACTCCGGCGCGCGCACGGCCACGGTCACCGTCACCGCCGATGAGACTACGCTGCACGTCGAAATCTCCGACCTCGGCCGCGGCTTCGACGCCCCGGCCGCGCTCGCCCGCCGTGACTCGCTCGGTCTCGCCGGCCTCGCCGAGCGCGTCCAACTCGCCGCCGGCCTTTTCGAACTGTATTCACAACCCGGCCACGGCACCCGCCTCCACGCCGAGTTCGCCCTCGCCGCGCTCGCCCTCGCCGCCACGCCATGACGTCCACGATCATCGCCGACGATCACGAGATCGTTCGCCGCGGCCTCAAGGGTATCCTCGAGGGCGAAGGGGTGTGCAAAATCGTCGCCGAAGCCGCCGATGGTCTCGCCGCCACGCAACTGGTCGAGCGGCATCAGCCCGCCCTCCTCGTGCTCGATCTCAATCTCCCCCGACTCCACGGCCTCGAGGTTCTCCGTGAAACACGCACCTCGAGCCCACGCACGCGTGTCATCGTGCTCTCGATGCATCATGACGAGCCCTACGTCGTCGAAGCCCTGCGCCACGGCGCGATGGCCTACCTCCTTAAAGGCTCCGAAACGCAGGAAATCCTTCACGCGCTCAAGGAGGTCCTCGCGGGCCGCCGGTTTCTCAGCGCAACGTTGTCGGAGTGGGCCATCAACGCCCTCATCGCCAAGCCCACCGACGCCGATCCACTCGCCTCGCTCACGCCACGCGAACGCTTGGTCCTCCAGCTCGCCGCCGAAGGCCACAGCAACCCCGAGGTCGCCGAAAAACTCTTTATCAGTCCCCGCACCGCCGAGACCCATCGCACCAATCTCCTGCGCAAACTCGGCCTCCAGACCCAGACCGACCTCGTCCGCTTTGCCATCCGCAAATGCCTCATCACCGCCTGATCCCGGTTCCGGCTCCGCCTCCGCCTCCGCCGATTCGCTCGCCCGACACGCTGCCCCAGCGTGTCCGGCCTTCGCCGCTCCGCGTCGCTCTCGGGGCCCGGCCGCCGCGCGGTTTGCGTCGGCCCACCGCCTCTGCGGCGGCGAGCTGGCCGTCGGCGTCACCGCCGCGCACCTTTTCCGTGAGGCTCGTGCCTCCGCCAGGGCTTCGCTACACCGCCTGACCACCTTCCGCCCATCCCACCATGCCCACCATTTTGGTCATTGATGAGGAAGATTTATTGCGGGAGGTAATTTCGCCACCGCCACCCTCGCCGGTGACACCGTGCTCCAAGCCGCCGCCGGCCGGCCGGGCTGCGAACTGTTCGCCTCCTCGCCCACCGCCCTAGTTCTCACCGAC
>CAMBVX010000099.1 GCA_945871085.1 Opitutus sp. GAS368
GTGGTCTCGGGTGTAGGCGTGAACGCGACTTCGATGCGCGAGATGTTGTTCATCGAGAGCTGCTCGATGCCGACCTGCCGCGAGGTGCCGGCGGTAGCGTTGGCGACGCTGAAGCCGTTAACGCTCACGGGCACGGCGCTCGGCGGCACGCCGTTCATCGTGAGAAGATACGGCTCGCCGCCGCCGCCGATGTTCACGGCCATGCCCGGCACGGCCTTGAGCAGCTCGCCGATGCCACCTTCGGTCATCGCGGCATATTCGTCGGCCGAGACGACGTTCATGACATTGGGCGCGAAGCGCTGGGTGTTGATGGCGATCGCGGCGCCGTCCATCTCCTTGGAGGCGCCGACGGTGAACTGATCCAGCTTGATCGGGCCGCCGGCGGCAGACGTGGCGGCGGGCCTTCCGCCGAAACTCTCGAGCGCGAAATTCAGCGTCGCGCTCTGCCCGGCGGCGACTGTCGCGGTGAGCGTCTGCGCGACGACGCCGGTGCGAAACGCCCGCACGCGCACGGTGCCCGCAGGCACGCCCGCGAGACGATACTGGCCGTCGGCATCGGTGAACGCCTCGAGCGCCGTGCCCTCGACGGTGATGCGTGCGAGCTCGAGGTTCTCGCCGGTGCCGGGATGGGAAACGCGGCCTTCGAGGATGCCGGTGGCCGGTGATTGGGCGAGCGCAGCCACGGCCGCGAGCAGGACACTAAGTGAGAAGAGGCCGGTTCGAACGGAACGGTAGAGATGGGGGATCATAGGGGTTGGGCGCAAGCCGTGCTTCAGTTGCGGACAGGGATGGGCGGCCCCGCTTGGGGTTCGATTCAGAACTTGAGTCCAACGGAAAACACCGCGACGCGCCGATCACCGGGAATCGACGTGTCGTTGAAATAGAATTTGTCGCCGGCGTTTTTCAGCGCGAGCTCGGCGTGCCAGTTGTGCGTGCCACGCTTCCACGTGTAGCCGACGCTGCCGTTGAACACCGTGTAGGCGGAATGCTCGAGCAGGTAGAGGTTCTCCAGCGTGCCGTAGGGCCGGCTGCGGCTACGGTAGTTGCCCCCGAACGTGAGATAGAGGCCGCGCGCGGGGCCTTGCTTGAAGGTGTATTTGGCGAAGGCGTTGAAGGCGCGGGGAAACGCCGAGTCGATCAGGCTGCCCTCGGTGACGGGCGAGGCGGTGTTGCTCACGACCACGGGATCCATGTCGGTGTAGTTGGCGACAAGCTGGAGCGCATCGGTCGGAAAATAGAACACGTCGATCTCGAAGCCCTTGCTCCGCTCCTTGCCGCTGAGGCGGAGGATCGGCACGGGCAGGTTGGGGTCGTTGCGCGGGATGTTGGTGCGCTCGACGTCGAAGAACGAGATCGAGCCGGAGAGACGGCCGCCGAGGGTCTCGACGCGGACGCCGGCCTCGTGGCCGGTGCCTTCCTGTGGATTGTTGGGGAACTGGGCGCCGTTGCCTTGGATCGACTCGGAGTAGGAGTAGAAGAGGTTGGCGCCGGGCAGCACACGGAAGGCGAACCCGCCTTGGAAACTGTCGAACGACGTGCGCGGCGTGACCAGCACGCTCGGGGCCTGTCCGCCGGAGGGCCGCAGATCGGGCGAGATCTGGACGCCGGAGCGTGAGAAGTCGCGGTTGGCCGCGCCGATTAGGCTGAGGCGCTCGCCGAAAAACTGGGCGTTGCCGATGGCGTTGATTTGCTGGCCGCGGCTCGCGGTGCGCTGGAGGACGAGGTGATTGTAGTCCGCAGGGAAGTTGCCGAGGTTGTAGTCGGCGGCGGTGGGCGCGAAGAGGTTGAAGACGGGCCGGCGCAGGTTGCGGAAGACGGAGTTGGTGCCCGCGGCACGGGTGTCCTGCGCGCCTAGGCCGACGTTGAGCTTCGCCGCGGAGAAATTCTGCGCGTAGCTGAGGTCGCCGCGCACGGTGCGGTTCCATTGGTCGGTGTCGGAGCGCCATGACTGAATCGGAACGGTGCGGGGCAGGTTGCCAGCGGTGTCGCGCTTGAGCGAGCCGTTGGCAAATTGGGTAAAGCGATCCTGGTGGCGCTGGGAGTCGGAGTAGACGGCGCGCGCGGAGAAGTGGTCGTTGAAGGCGTGCGTGAACGTGGCCTCGAAATACACCTCATCATCGGTGCGGCGGGCGTTGGGGCCGGCGATGTTGAACTCGCGGTCGAGCCCGGGCACGTAACCGGTCGCGATGTCGATCACACGCGTTCGGTTGCTGCCGACGGGGGCGGGGCGGGACTCGACGACCTGCGGGAAACGTTCGTCGGACGACGTCATACGCGGAACATGGAGCCACTCGGCGGTCACGCTAAGCGTGGTGGGATAGGGTTTGCCGCGGATGTTCCAGCGCAGCGACGGGGCGAGATGCCAGCTCTCGCGCTCGCCGAATTGGCGGGTGGATTGCTGGTTTTGGCCGGCGACGATCATGCGGTAGAGTAGCGTGCCCTCGCGGGTGAGCGGGCCGGTGAGATCGAACTCGCCGCGGAGCGAACCCTCGCTGTCCACGGAGGTCTCGATCGCGGTGGCGCGCTTCGCCTGCGGCTGCTTGGTGACGATGTTGACCACGCCGCCGGGGCCGCCGGTGCCGTAGAGCGCGCTGGAGGGGCCTTTCACCACCTCGACGCGGTCGACCACGGAGGTGCCGATGGCGTTGGAGGTGGAAAAATTGATGCCGTTGCGACGCGGGCTGCCGGTCTGGAAGCCGCGGATGGTGTATTGGCCCGCGAAAAACCCGGCCGTGCCGACGCCGCTGGTGTAGATCAGGGCCTCGTCGAGATCCGTCGCCCCGATGTCCTGGATAAAGTCCGAGGTGAGCACGGAGATGGTCTGCGGCACATCCATGAGCTTCACGTTGACGCGCGTGCCGGATACAGAGTTGGTCGCGCGGTAGCCTGAGTCGCGCGTGCTCGCGACTTCGAAGGCGGTGAGCTGGACCATCTGATCCGCGGCCGGGGTGGCCGATGCGGCGGAGGGAGTTTGAGCAGGCATCGCGGTGGCGGCGCCGAGGGCGAACCAGCCGGCGATCGCGGCGAAGGTTGATTTGGGTTCCGTTGTTTTCATGGGTTTTGAGGAAACAGGAGCGTCCGTTGCGTGGATCGGAGGTGATGTGGTCGTCGAGATGACGAAGCCGCCGGTGTCGGCCGCCTCGAGGGCGCGCAAGCGAGTGCCAGTGAGCAGGCGATCGAGCGCCTCGCGGGGCGGGAAATCGCCGAAGAGGCGTGGGGTGCGCACATCGGCGACGGGTTCGGAGGGAAACAGAATTTCGCGCTGCGCCTGCTCGGCGAACTGCTTGAGCGCATCGCTCGCGGGGCCGGCGGGGACGCGAAACGCGCGGGCGGTGTTGTCGGGACCAGCGAAGGCAAAGGTGAGCGGCAGCAGCCAGCCCAACCATGCGGCGGCGAAACGGGTGCGCGGCGAGAGGCGGGTGGGGCGGGCGGGGTTTTGGATGGGGGGGAGCAAAGGGGCAAAGCGGAGGCCTCAGGGTGTGCGGCTGAGCAGAATTTCGTTTTCTCCGCGACGCTCGGCGCGCACGCCGAAGCCGGTTTCAAGCAGCTTCACGAAGCCAATGACGTTGTCGGACCGGAGTGAGGCGTTCACGCGGAGGGCGGCGAGCCCCGGATCGGCGAGCACGAGCTGCGTGGCGTTGCGGCGGTTGAACGCGGCCACGACGTCGCCGAGCGGCGTCGCGGTGAAGTCGAGGAGCCGGTGCTGCCACGCGAGCACGCGCGCGATCTCGCCGGGCGTGAGCGTGGCGATCTCGGGCGCGGCGGCGGACGGAGTGGTGGCGACGACGGCGCGCTGGCGTGCGGCCAGCAGGGGCTCGGGCGCGGGCGACGCGGAGGGCGTGGAGGGCGGCGTTGTGCCGGTGTTGCCCGGCGCGACGGGTGCGGTTTGGGCTGAGGGCGGTTGCAGGCGCACCTGGCCCTCGGTGACGAGCACTTCCACGGTGGCATCGGCGAGACGGACGTTGAAGGCCGTGCCCACCGCACGCACGGAGACGCCCGCGGCCGTGACGATGAAGGGACGGGCGGCGTCCTTCGTCACTGTGAAGTGCGCCTCACCGCGCTCCAGCCGCACACGGCGCTCGGAGACGGTGAAATCGGAGACGATCACGGCGGCGCCGTTGAGCTCCACGACCGTGCCATCGGCCAGGACGCGCGTGGCGGGTCCGGCGGGATGGGGGGCGGAGTGCGTGCCGAAATGATACGTCGCCACACTCAGCGCGACAGCTGCGGCCGCGGCGAGCGGCCAGCGCCAGCGCCAGCGGCGAAAAAGCGATGGCGTGGCGCGCGTGGACGAGACCTCGGGGGTTGGTGCGTCCGCGGTGGTCCAAGCGGCGGAGATTTCGTGGCGCGTCGCCCAGTCGCGCAGCGCAGCATCCAGACTGGCGGTGCGGCGCAGCGCGGCGCGCGCCGCGGGATCCGTGCGCAGGCGCGCGTCGAGGGTGCGGAAATCATCCGGGGAGATGCGGTCGCTCAGCCAGTCGGCGATGAGGCGATCGAGCGGGTCGTCGGGACTCATGACATTTCCCGTTTCATTTCGCCCTCGATGCACTCGAGCAGGCGGGCGCGCAGGCGTTGGACGGACTTGTAGTGACCCTGCACGCTGCGACCGGCGCGCGCGGCGACTTCGTGCAGTCGGGCACCTGGCTGGTAGGAGAGGAGGAGTAATTCGCGCTGTGGGTCGTCGAGTTTGGCGAGACAGCGGTCGAGCGAGCGGCGCTGGCGCTCGAGAGTTTCGCCCTCCGGCGCGGCTTCCTCGGCCATCAAGTCCGCAACGGCGTCGGAAAACACCAACTGCTCGCGACCGCGGCGGCGGAGATGATCGAGCGCCTCGAAGCGGGCAATGGTGAAGACCCAGGCGAGGAAATTCGTGCCGCGCTCGTAATGTTTGAACTTTCGCCACGCCACGAGGCTCGTCTCCTGCATGACTTCGTCGACGTCGGCCCAGGTCGGCAGCAGCGAGCGAATGAACGCCCGCAACCGCCCCTCGTGGGCGACGAAGAGACGGACGAACTCCTCATAGGGCGGAGTCGGGCCGGGGATGGCGGGGTCGGGGTGATCGGGCATGAGGGGCAGTCATGGTGTTACCGTGTCCGGCGGAAAATTTGGACACCTTATTTTTCGGTCGCACCGAAAAAGGGCCGGACTACGAATCGATTCAGCGTTGGCGGAATCGCGACAAGTCCGTTTGTTCCGTGCGCACCGTGGCCGGGGCGGGTGGCGGCGGGCCGGGCACAAACTGCATCGGGCGCTTGTCGCGCTGGAGCGCGGCGTCGAAGTCGCGGGCGAGGGCGGTGAGGCGCGCGACGATCTCGGGGTGTTGCGCGGCGACGTTGGTTTTTTCGCCGACATCGGTCTCCAGATCGTAGAGTTCGGGCGCGGCGAGGAGGCGGTGCTGGTTGTCGAAGCCGGCGGGATTGTGGTCCCACCAGAGACTCCTGGGCCGGGGCGTGGGGCGCGCATCGACTTGCAGAAAAAGTTTCCATTTTCCGTCGCGCACGGCCTGCGGTTGGTAGCCGAAGTAGTGGTAGATCGGTCGCGCCTCGCGTGCGCCCGTGCCGAGGAACAGCGGCGAGACATCGACGCCGTCGAGCGTGATGTCCGCCGGCAGTGCGGCCGCGGCGAGCCGCGCGAGCGTGGGGAAAAGATCGAGGTGCGAGATGGGCGCGGTCACGGCGTCGCGCGGCGCGATGCGGCCCGGCCACCACGCGATGAAGGGCACGCGCACGCCGCCCTCGAAGGTCGTGCCTTTGCCGGAGCGGAGCGGGCCGTTGCTGCCGGCGAGCTGGCGGCCGGGGAAGTTTTCCTTCGCGGGCGCCTTCTTCGCGGCGTTGGCGGCGGCGCCGCGGAAGGGCGCGCCATTGTCGTTGGTGAAGATCACGAGCGTGCGCGTGTCGAGCTTCAGTTCGCGCAGTGTGTCGAGGATTACGCCGGTGCTCCAGTCGAGTTCCTCGACGGTGTCGCCGTAGAGGCCGCCGCGGGATTTGCCGGCGAAGCGGGGCGAGGCGTATTGCGGCACGTGCGGCATGGTGTGCGGCAGGTAGAGGAAGAAGGGCCGGTCCTGGTTTGTGCGGATGAAGGCGACGGCCTCATCCGTGTAGTGTCGCGTCAGCTCCGACTGATCGACGGGCGACTCGACGTTGCGCTCGCCCTCGACGCGAGTGAGCGGCGCAAATATCGAGAGCTGCGTGAACGCGTCGCCGACCTTCCATTCGCGCACGTCGTTCGTATGCGGCAGCCCGTGGAAACGATCGAAACCCTGCGCCAGCGGTCGAAACGGCGCGTCCCACCCGAGGTGCCATTTGCCGATGCACGCCGTCGTGTAGCCGCGCCCGCGGAGCAGCTCCGCGATCGTGATCTCGGCGGCGGGCAGGCCGTGGTGCTCGGTCGGAAACAAGACGTAGGGCAGCCCGGCGCGCGCGGGCAGGCGACCCGTGAGCAGGCCCGCGCGCGCCGGGCTGCAGAACGGCGCGGACGTGTAGGCAGCGGTGAAGCGCAGGCCCTCGCGCGCCATCTGGTCGAGCCGCGGCGTCGCGATCGTGGTCGAGCCGTAGCACCCGAGATCACCGTAGCCAAGGTCGTCGGCGAGGATGACGATGACGTTCGGATTCGACGGGCTCACCGCGCGCGGTGGTGGTTCGGCGGCGCGGAGGGCGGGGAGTGCGAATGCGAGGAGCTGCAGCGAGAGCAGCGCGGGGCGGATCATGGCGGTGAGAATGGGTCGCTCGCATGAAAGGTCCAGAGTGAGCGATCGTTTTGCAGAGCGGATGTTGCCGGTGGCGCAGCCCGGTGCGACCGCTATGCGGGTGCCCGGTGCGGAATCTTCGTTGCCAGAGCAGCGAGAAATTGGCCGGCTCGTCGAACCTGCGCTGCTCGCGGCATCGTCGTTCGGACGAAGTTAAACGGCCGGCCCTTACTCTACCCCCATGCAAACAAAACTACGTGTAGCCATCTCCCTTGTGGTGTTGGCCGCACTCACCACCGTTTCCGTTGTGGCTCAGGTCGCCCCGCCCGCGCCGTCGCCGACACCAGCGTCGGAGCCCGTCGTCGAACTGAGCCCGTTCACCGTCGATACTTCGCGTGACACCGGCTACGCCGCGGAAAACACCTTGGCCGGCTCGCGCCTCAACGCCCGCTTGCGCGATACCGCCGGCTCCGTGTCCGTGTTCACCAAGGAATTCCTCGACGACCTCGCGATCACCGATCTCGCGGGACTGCTCAATTTCACGGTGAACTCCGAGATGGACACCAACGCGTGGCAGCCCGGCCAGCCCGGCCAGAACCCGTCCATCAGCGGCGAAAATCTTCTCAACCGCACCATGGTGCGCGGCCTCGCGGCGAGCCAGGGTATGGATTATTTCACCAGTATCACGAATATGGATCCTTACCGCGTGGGGCGCTTCGACGATACGCGCGGTGCCAATTCCCTCCTCTTCGGCGTCGGCGCACCCGGCGGCGTGCTCAACCAATCGTCGAAGGCCGCCGCGACCCATCGCAGCAGCGCCAACCTCCGCTACGGCTTCGGCTCGTGGGAGCGCAGCCGCTCCGAGCTCGACGTCAACCGCGTGCTCGTGAAGGACCGTCTCGCGCTCTCGCTCGCCGCGCTGCACCAAGAAAACGGCGGTTGGCGGCAGTTCGATTTTCAGGACAAGAACCGCCTCTTCGCCTCCGTCACGGCCCGCCCTACGCGCACCGTCACCCTCCAGGCGATGGGCGAGACCGGCCGCGATCAGGGTGCCGTCATCAAATCCCTCCCCGCCGTCGACGAGATGCTCGCGTGGTATGACAACCGCAACGCCCGTGGTGTCGGTGCGGTGACTGTCGCGCCCACCACCGCCGCGCCCACTTCGGCCATGACCGCGCTCGGCATCACCGGGCGCAACGGCACGACCGGTGGCCAGAATCGCCGCGCGACGTTCATCGAAAACGACGGCACTATCTTCGACGCCATCGGCACCTATCTGACCGGCACCTACAACAATGCCGCCGTCCGCGGGCCCGACGGCACGCCCGGTCGCACCACCTCCGCGCTCATCATGACCGATCCGACCTTTAACCCGAAGCGTGGCAACGCCGGCGGTCCCGGTTCGCTCCGCGAGCAGCGTCTGCACAACTACACACTCTCGGGCGACTGGCAGCCCACGCGCAAACTCAGCCTCAACCTCGCGCACCACGCTCAGCGCACGACACTCACCACGCGCACGCTCGTCGGCAACGACCCTACTTTCCGCGGCGAGCCCAACACCACACTCGGCCTCAACGGCCCAGCCAATCCCTTCGCCGGTCAGCTTTACGTCGAAGGAAACTGGCGCGGTGACATTCATTTTGGCGAATACCGCGAGTCGCGCGTCTCCGCCACCTATGCCCTGGACCCGGAGCGCAAGTGGCTTGGTCGCCACCGGCTCGCCGCCGCCGCGTCCACCTCGGCGCAGACCGACATCAACGAGCTCTCCTGGCTCTCGCTCGTGGGCAGTCCCTTCAACGCCCTCGCGAGCAACGCCAACAATCGCGTCGCGGTGCGCAACTATTTCACCGAGGGCAACCCGACCTCCTATCGCGCGGGCGACTGGCGCCGCTTGCCCACGTCGTTCAATTTTGGTGGTCGCGCCTACGCCCTCGCCTTCGCCAACGACGCGGCGGGCGCCAACAACAGCGGTATGCGCCAGGACACCGACAGCGGCCTCGGCGTCCTGCAAAGTTACTTCTGGCGTGATCGCCTCGTGACGACCTTCGGCTATCGCACGGATCGTGTGACCGTAAACCAGTTCGGTTACTACGCCGATCCTGCCATCGGTGACCGCCCCGATCGCGATCCGGCGAAAGCCACGGTCACGCAGGTCAACGCCAACACCCGCACACTCGGTGCCGTCTTCCACGTGACTGACTGGATTTCGCTCATCGCCAATCAGTCCTCCAATGTGGGTGTGCCGCCACTCGCGCGCACGGTGTTTCCGCTCGGTAACCTCGCGCCGCTCTCGCACGGCCGCGGCGAGGATTACGGCATCGGCCTCGATGTGCTCGAGGGACGGTTGAGCGCGCGTCTCGTGCGCTTCGATGCCGAGGAGCAAGGGCGCATCACCTCGACCGGCATCGCCGGCGCGCCGGGCCTCAATACGCGCGTGATGGACGCGTTCGCGAGCGTACTCG
This sequence comes from Opitutus sp. GAS368, assembly GCA_945871085.1. GTDB lineage: Bacteria > Verrucomicrobiota > Verrucomicrobiia > Opitutales > Opitutaceae > GAS368. The sequence goes on from CAMBVX010000099.1 coordinate 9,145, forward strand.
CTGGGCCCGGCCGCCCGATCTCCGCGGCGGACTGGACCGCGATCTACAATGCCTACACGCCGCCGGCCAACGCGGTCGCGTCCGATTTCGTGTCACACGGCTACGAGGCGCGCATCACCGCCAATTTTACGCGCCAATGGCGTCTGTTGCTCAACTATTCCTACACCGACTCGCTCCGCACGCGCCTCGCCAACGAAATGGTCGACTGGTATGGCCTCAAGCCGGCCGGCGACGGTGTGCTCCTCGTGCAGGGCGTGAAACAAGACGCTGCCGGCCGCTACGTGATCGATCCCAGCGCTTATCTCCCCGGCGGCACGGTCGCCAAATGGATCGCACTCGGCGCGATGAACCCCGCCGCGAATCCCTCGAATGTTACCACCGGCACCGGCGGCACCACCATCGCCCAAGAGATTTTCAATTTCACCGAGACGGTGAACAACACCAAGGAAGAGAACGAAAAGCGCTGGGGTGTGCGCCCGCACAAGGCGAGCGTCTTTACCGCTTACGATTTCAAGTCCGGCCGCCTCAAGGGGCTCACCATCGGCGGCGGCGGCTACTGGCGCAGCGCGAACGTCATCGGCGCGAATGCCGCCGGGCGCGAAATCACCGGCAAGGAAATCTCCTCCGCCGAGGCGATGCTCGCCTACTCGTGCTCGCTCGGGCGACTGCCGGGCCGCGTGCGCTTCCAGGTCAACGTCTCCAATCTTCTTAACAAAACCGAGATCATCCCCGTGCGCATCGCGACGGGCACCGGTGCACCGGATGGCTTCATGCTGCCCGGCAGCGGACGCGGCCTCGCCTACAGCCGCTATGATCTCGTGGCGCCGCGCGAGGTGAAATTCACGACGACGTATTCGTTTTAGTCCGCATTATTCATACTCCATTTTGTCATCGCGAGCCCGAGGATCGAGGGCGTGGCGATCCAGCTCGATGGATTGCTTCGTCGCTGCGCTCCAAATGAACACGTGAAGGGTTTGTCATTGCGAGCCCGGCTTGGCGGGCGCGGCAATCCAGCTGAAATTCCAGATGGATTGCCGCAGTCGGCCAGCCTCCTTCGCAATGACAAGCCTTGGACGGTTCATTGCCGCCACCACGCAAGCTCCGCCTGCTCCGAGCTCTCGCAATGACAAGCACGGCAGACGGGTCTCACACGGTGCTTCGCGTCTGCGTCTGAATGCGAAATAGGCCGGCGAGTATTACTCTGTTATGTTGGGCCCGGATTCACCCTCCGATTTGAGAGCAAGTGTAACCTATTAGGTTACACTTCGTGCCCGGTGATTTTCGCGAGGCAAGTGACAGAGTAGTACTAGCAGGCGTGATCCCCGATTGGGCTCAGGCCAGCAGCCCTTTGACGAGTTTGCCGTGCACGTCGGTGAGACGGAAATCGCGGCCTTGATAGCGATACGTGAGGCGCTCGTGGTTGAGGCCGAGGAGGTGCAGCAGCGTCGCGTTGAGGTCGTGCACGTGCACGGGGTTTTCGGCGATGTGATAGCCGAGATCGTCGGTCGCGCCGTAGGTGATCCCGGGTTTAACGCCGCCGCCCGCCATCCAAACGGTGAACGCATCCTTGTGATGGTCGCGGCCGGCCTTGGTGGTGGCACCGCCCCCGGAGTCGGTCTGCGCCATCGGGGTGCGGCCAAACTCGCCGCCCCAGATCACGAGCGTGTCGTCGAGCAGGCCTCGCTGTTTCAAATCGCGGACGAGCGCCGCCATGCCGCGGTCCACGTCCTGGCATTTGCGCGGGAGGCGGGTGGCGAGGTCGCCGTGGTGGTCCCAGTCGGCATCGTAGAGCTGCACCATGCGCACGCCGCGCTCGACGAGGCGGCGGGCGAGGAGGCAGTTGTTGGCAAAGGAGGCCTTGCCGGGCTCCGCGCCGTAGAGTTCGAGGGTGGCGCGGGACTCCTGTGCAATATCCATGAGACCTGGCACGGCGGTCTGCATGCGAAACGCGAGTTCGTATTGTTCGATGCGCGTCGCGATCTCCGGATCGCCGGTGTCGGCCAGTTGGGCCTCGTTGAGCGCGCGCACGGTATCGAGCACTTGGCGACGGTCGGCCGCGGAGTGGCCCTTGGGATTGTCGAGGAACAGGACGGGCTCGCCGCCGCCGCGAAACTGCACGCCTTGGTGGACGCTCGGCAAAAAGCCTGCCGACCACAGACTCGTGCCCGCGCCGGCGAGCGGGCCGGACTGGAGGACGACGTAGGCGGGCAGATCGGAATTTTCCGAACCGAGGCCGTAGGTGACCCACGAGCCCGTGCTCGGCCGACCCGGCCGGCCAAAGCCGGTGTGGAGAAACAGCTGCGCGGGCGCGTGGTTGAACTCGTCGGTGTGGACGGATTTCACGAACGCGAGTTCGTCGGCCACGGTGGCGAGGTGCGGCAACAGTTCGGAAATCTCCGCGCCGCTGCGGCCGTGGCGCGCAAACGCAAAACGCGACGCCGCGATGGTCGGGTGGCCGCGCAGAAACGCGAAGCGCTTGCCCTTGATGAATTCGTCCGGGCAAGGCTTGCCGTCGAGCGGGCGCAGGGCCGGTTTCGGGTCGAAGAGGTCGAGTTGCGACGGGGCGCCGACCATGTGGAGGTAGATCACGCGCTTGGCCCGCGCCGGAAAATGCGTGGCGCGCGGTGCGAGCGGATTCGGCACGCCGGCGGCGAAGAGGCGCTCGTTCAGCAGCGAGCCGAGCGCCACCGCACCGAGGCCGACACTGGAGCGTTGGAGAAAGGTGCGGCGCGTGAGGGCGCGCAGGTGGGATTCGAGCGGATGCATGGCGTCAGTTTTTCGTGATCGTCTCATCGAGGTTGAGCAGGGCGGCCGCGACGGCTTGCCACGCGGTGGCGGGGGTGACGTGGGCGGCGGACTGTTGCGCGTGCAGCCGCTCGAGCGCGGCCAGTTCGACCGGCGACGGTAGACGGGCGAGACAAAGTTGAAACGCGTGGTGGATTCGCGCGGGCACCGTGGTGTCGGGGCGCTCGCGCAAGACGCGGGCGGCGAGGGCGCGCGCCGCTTCGACGTAGACGGGATCGTTGAGCAAGGTGAGCGCCTGCAGGGGAGTGTTGGACCGCGAACGGCGCACGGTGCACGCGTTGCGCGCGGTGGCGTCGAAATTGACGAAACTCGGATACGGCGAACCGCGTTTCCACACCGTGTAGAGACCGCGGCGATAGGCGTCTTCGCCGGTGCTTAGATCGTAGGTCACTTTGTCGCCGCCGACCTTGTTATCCCAGAGACCGGCGGGTTGAAACGGGCGGACGGGAGGGCCGCCGAGTTTCGGACTGAGGAGCCCGGCGACGGTGAGGGCGTTGTCGCGGATGGCCTCGGCGTCGAGGCGGAAACGCGGACCGCGGGCGAGCAGCCGGTTCTGATCGTCGCGCGACAACGACTCCGGGGTGATGCGCGACGACTGCCGGTAGGTGGCGGATAACGCGATGAGGCGGTGGACGTGTTTCATGCTCCAGCCACGTTCGACGAATTCGACGGCGAGCCAGTCGAGCAACTCGGGATGCGTCGGCGCTTCGCCCTTCGCGCCGAAATCTTCCGGTGTGGCCACGAGTCCACGGCCGAAAAATTCCGCCCACCAACGGTTGACGGTCACGCGAGCGACGAGCGGATTCTCCGGAGCGATGAGCCAGCGCGCGAGGTCGAGGCGGGTAGGCTGCGCAGACGAAGGCTTGGCTACGTGCAACACCTCGGGCGTGCCCGGTTGCACGGGTTCGCCGGGATCGAGGAAATTGCCGCGCTTCATGACGGCGGTGGCGCGGGGTTGCGCGAGCTCGCGCATCACGAGCGTGCGTGGGGCGGGCGGCGCGGCGACCGAAGAGGCGAGGCGGGTTTTTTCCTGGCGCAGTGCGACGACGGTGGGGTCCGCGCCTATACGATAGTCGCGGAGTGTCGCGGTCTGGGCCGCGGTGCGCTGAGCCGGAGAGATGGCGAGAGCGGCGGCGAGGCCGGCCGGAATCGTGTTGCCGCCGATGCGTCCGGTTAGCGCCGAGAGTCGCAGCCGTCCGATCATACGCGCGGCGCCGAACTGTTGGGTGAGACGAAACGTGAATGTCGTGCCGGCGGCCGAACCGACAGGCGAATCCGTTTCGAAGATCGCCCAGTGATCGCGGGCAAATTGCGGGCTGATGGCCCAGCCCTCGCGCGGATTGATTGCGGGCCGGAGCAGATTATCCACGGAGAATTTGGCCTGGGAAAACGACGCGGTGGCGCGCACGAGTTTTACGGGAGCGGGTGTCCCGCCGTCGGGAGCAGCGGTGACTTGAAAGCCGTTGAGCACAAAATTGGGGCGGGCGGCATCGGAGCGCCCGGGGCCGGAACCGGGCAGCGAGGAATCGGTGAGCGCCTCCAATTTAAAGCCGGTGATGCCGGTGAGCTTGGTGCGCACGGTGATGACGTAGGTGTCGCGATCCGGCGCGCTGTCGATGACGAGCGAGCGGTCGGGCAGCTGGCGGAATTCGACTTCGCCGCTGGATTCGAATTCGGCGATCTCCAGCGGGTGCGTCTGCCCGGCGGTCGCGAGCGAGGCGGTCAGCGACTGTTCCCACGCGGGCACGTCGGCAAGGGCACTGAGGGAGGCCGTGGCGATGCGTGCGTCGAGTTCGGCGGTGCGGGCAGCAAGTTTGGCCTCGGCGCTCTCGGTGGCGGGATCGGGGAGCTTGAGGTAGGGGCCGGTGAACTTGAGCGCAGCCTGGGCCTTGGCGCTGCTAAAGTCGGTCTCTCGCTCGGTGCTGTTGAAGAACGCGAAGAGCCGGTAGTAGTCCCGCTGCGAGATGGGGTCGTATTTGTGGTTGTGGCACTGCGCGCACTCGAGCGTCGTGCCGAGCCAGACCGCGCCGGTGGTGTTCACGCGATCAAAGACCTGGTTGACGCGGCCTTCTTCCTGATCGGTGCCGGCTTCGACATTCGTGGGCGTGGCGCGGTGGAAGCCGGTGGCAATCAGGGGATCGAGACGGGCGGGGTCTGGGTTCTGGGATTTGGGGTCTTGGGGCAGGAGATCGCCGGCGATCTGCATGATCGTGAAGCGGTCGAAGGGCAGATCGGCGTTCATCGCGCGGACGACCCAGTCGCGATACGGCCAGAGATCGCGCAGATCGTCGCGCTGAAAACCGTGGGAGTCCGCGTAGCGCGCGAGATCGAGCCACGGCCGCGCCCAGCGTTCACCGTAGTGGGGCGAGGCGAGCAGGCGATCGACGGCGCGCGCGTAAGCGGGCTCGCCGGCGGGGGAGTCGGCGAGGAAGGCGACGACGTCGTTGGGCGACGGCGGCAGACCGATCAGGTCGAGTGAAACGCGGCGCAGCCAACGCGCGGGGTCGGCGGGGGGCGACGGCGCGAGCCCTTCTTTTTCGAGGCGTGTGAAAACGAAAGAGTCGATGGCGTTGAGCGGACGCGAGGACGACCCGGCGGAGGCGAGCGCGGGGAGCGCGGGGCGGACCGGCTTCACGTAGGCCCAGTGCTTGAGGTTTTCCGGCCACACGGCGCCCTCGTCGATCCAACGGCGGAGCAGCGCGATTTCGTCCGGAGCGAGGCGGTCTCCTTTTTGCGGCATGACGTCGTCGGGGTCGTCGGTCATCAGGCGTTTGATCAACAAGCTTTTTGCCCCGGCCCCGGCGACCAGGGCGGGCTCGGCAGACTCGCCGCCGCGAAGCGCGTGGGCGAGCGAGGTCAGGTGGAGGCCGCCCTTCGCTTTCTCGGCGCCGTGGCAGTCGTAGCAACGACTCACGAGCAGCGGTTGGATGTCGCGCGCGAAGTCGATTTTAGGTTCCGCCGTGGCGGCGCCAAGCGCGAGGTGTGCGCTGCCGAGCAGAGCAAGCGCAACGAGACGAGGCCTGAGGCGCGCGCCGGCAGGTGCGGTGGCGGGTTCGAACTTCGCGTGAGGGAGCAAGCTGATCATGCGGACAGGGTGGGGTGGATCGCCCCAGTTCGGTGGACGCGCACGGATTCGTCAACGGCGGGGTATAGCCGGGCAAGATTTTGCTCCGCTCTACGCCACCGCGTCGTCGTAGAGGTATTTTTGGAAGCCGGTGAACGTCGCTTTGATCTGGTCGGCTGAGCCGAGGTCGGCGACGGCGTCGGCGATGTTCGCGTAGTTCTTCGCCTGCGCCACGCCGGCGGTCAGGGCTTCGTCCCATGCCTTGGCCTCATTCACGGCGAGCTTGGTGTTGCGATACTCCAGCACGTAATCCGCCGTCAGCGGCTTGCCGCGCCGACCGTGGCCCTCGATGCGACCGGCGGTGATGCGATGCTCGCGGAGAATCTTGCTACCCTCGACGACGCCCCAGCCCGCCGCCTTCAACGCGGGATCGATGTGCTCGGCGCGGGTCTCGGCTTCGTTCATGGCGCGACGGCTGCCCGACTTTCGTAAATCGGAAAGCCGACGCGCTGGATGTGATCGATCAATGCCGGATGCCGCAAATCCGAGAAGCGTGAAAGATCGATTTTGTAGGGCAGCAACAGGTCGTCCAGCGCCCAATAGATGCGCGAAAGGCTACGATCACCCAACCCTGCGCCGAACAAAGTCAGGTCGATGTCTGAGCCGCGCGTGTAGTTGCCCTTGGCGCGCGAGCCGTAGACGACCGCTTTCTCGACTTCCGGGTAAGCCTCCAGCACGCCCCGGATCGCCGCGAGCGTCTGTTCGGATAGTCCGTGGTTCATGGCGTCTCCCGCCTGGGGTTTGCGAGATCGTCGAACCTCCTTTTCAAGGCCACGAAGGCTGGCACGAACCGGGTCAGCACATCTCGCGCGATGGCATCGGCGACCTCGGCGTCATAGGTGTGCGTCGTCAGGTTGCGCGCCTTGATCATCTCCATCCAAGTCTCGCCGTCTTCAATCAGCGCCTTTTGAAACGCCTCCCGGGTCGCACTCCTCGAGCCGATGAGGCCGACATGACCTTCGGCTTCAAGGTAGTCTTTGAGGACGTTCCACCCGAGCTCGTGGGTGAACTCGAAAGCCTTGATTAATCCCTGCTGCTCCAGTTCCGACAGCTTCCGTTCCTGCGCCATCGCCGCCGCGCTGGCGAGCTGCGCAAACGCCCGCTTGAAATTGTCGAAGCGCTGAATCCAGCGGATATCGGGGGGGCTCATGGGTGGGAGCGTGGCGAGAGCAAGGGCGGGGGCAAAACAGAAAATCTCAGAGCTGGCCGGTGAAGGCTTGGTGCAGCAGCGACTGGGTCAACGCCCCCAGCGCGGCGTGCTTCCGCTCGTAGAGGTGGACGACGCGTGGGGTTTCGGCCGGCTTCATTTGACCTGTATCGCGGCTTTCGCGGGCAGGAGATAATTTTCTCCCGTGATCACCTTGCGGCCGGTCTTGGACTCCAGTTCCAGTCGCGCGCCTTTGGCGATGCGGCCGCCGGTTTTGGCGGCGACCTGGTTTTCGGCCATGCCGGTCGCCGCCACGCACTCGGCGATCTGGCGCGTGGACAACTCCGCCAGAGCCGTGAAAATCAACGCCGCCTCGCTCATGTGAGCGCGTAGATTCTGCGTTTTGAGGCCTTGCAGATTTTTGTGTGCCGTCACGGCCCCGCCGGACCATTCTTGGTGGATGATGTTGGTGAGGATGGCGAATTCCTCACCCTGCTTGATGTCGTGCCCGGCCTAGTAATCGGTGAGCTTGTTGCGCGTCTCCTGCCCGGTCATGCGCTGCTCGATCCATTGGGCGCTGCGGCCCTGCTGTTGCCACGTCTCGCGGGCGCGGGCCAGCGAACGGGCCGGGTCGGCCAGCTCCTGCATCCGCTCGTAGCCGACCTTGGCCAGCCAGAGCTTGATCGGCTCAGCCTTGGGGCAGGGGACGCTCTGGACGAGGCGCAGGAGGGTCTCGGCGGTGGCAACGTCGGTGAGGTAATTTTTGCCATCAGCCGCGGGCATTTTCAGTTGGTGACAGTTTGTCACCAACTGACTGCCTTCTTTGGCTAGGCGCCCTGTGAGAACCTTCCAGTATTTTCTGGCCGCCTGGTAATTCGACTGCGTCAGCACCCGGATGATGGGACCGGCAATGTAGTTGGCGCAGGCGGGAGGCTCGACTTTCACCATGACGGCGATGTTGTGATGGACGCTGGCCCAATGGGGCTTGTTTTCAAAAAGGCCGCGCGCTCGTCTGCCATGCACCTCTCTTTTGACCGCCGCACTGCCTTGATGCTGCTCCGGCATGTCGGGGGAAAGCCGACGGTGGGCAAGCGAGCTGATCGCGATGTGCAGGTCAGTGCGGCCGGTGGGCGGCTGTTCATCGGGAACAGTTATGCGACGGCCGCGTGCGACGCGGTCGTGTTGGAGCCGGGGGCGTTTTGGATCCAGCGGACGTTTCTGGAAAAAGTGCTGCGCTCTTTCCACGGGAAAGAAATCATCGTGCTCGAAGCCGATAGCAAAAGACTCACCCTCGGCCGGTTTTCGTGTGGGATTTTGAACTATGAGCCGGCACCGGAGCCACCGACGGCGTTTGAGTTTGTGGCGACACCGGGGGCGGTGCGTTTGAGTGGTGAGGGTGTTTAGATGCTGCCCGGGTTGCGCGGCACCGTTGGTTTGACGGCCTGCTCCACTGACCTCGGCGGGGTGTCGAAAACTTACGCAATTCGGAGCTCCGTTTCTCTTTTGAACCGTTCGGTGAGGTAGCAGCCCTCGCCCCAAAATCGGATTTTGTCCGTGACAGAAAGTAACCGCGTGCGTGAGGCCGCGATATAGCCGCAGATCGTGCATGCAGGTGAGTGGTTCTTTCCGCGAGGCAAGCGATCCATCGTCCTTACACGGGTGTTTTCCCAAGCCCGTCTAGCAGTCTGAGGCCGAAGGCTGTGTGGGGTGTCATTGGTGGCGCATCCACGTAAGCGGTTCCGGCCCCGGTTAGGCGTTAACCGCAATTCTAAAAACGCTGGCTCCTTGACTCCGAGCGGTCCGGGGGTCTGCCTCCGCGCTTCCCCACCCCGCGCTGCTTGCCCCCAAACGGCAAGCAGCGCCTCGATTCGCGCCCGAAATCTCCCTTTCCGTCGCAGCCGTTCCCCACCCCAAGTCCCCCGCATTAGCCGAACCCGCCGCCCTCGCAAAATCGACTCATTTACGGCTAACCCATCCAGCTCCCATCAGGCCCCTCCCCTTAAACCCCTCCTCCTCGGAAATCCAGTTTCCCGGCAATGACTGTGGTTTGGGCATTTGCCCAAGGCTTCGAGCTAAAGTTCAAACCACTTCGGTGTTTCGGCATTCGAGCAGTCTGACCCTTAAATTCGCAAGACCTCTCCGGACTTCCAACCTACAGAACCACCAACCCCATGAACCACCCCTCATATCGCTGCACACGCCGCAGCTTTCTCGGCACCGCACTCGGTGGCCTCGTGCTTGCGGACGCCTTCACGCTCCACGCTGCGCCGGGCCTGGTTGGCGAGACGAAGCACTTCTTTTATCGGGGCGCGCCCGCGGGGCCTTACATTGATTCGCAGCGCGGGAACAAGGCGTTCGGATTCGGCGGTGGGAAAATCTTCCTCTCGGAGGACAATGCGAAGACATGGGCGCACAGCGCGGAATTTACGGATGCGGATGCGATCACGTTCAGCGTGATTTTGAAAAACGGGAACATCCTTTTCGCCACGAGCGCGCGGCTCTTTTTGAGCACGGACAATTTGAAAACGCACCGCGAGATCACCGTGAAGCGGCGAAACGGCCGCGATTACATCCCGCACACGCCGCTCGATCCCGCGCAGCCCGGCTGGTATTTTCATTCGCTCGATGGCGAGCACTGCTTCGAGGTGAACGGCAAGGAAATGCTCGTGTGGGGGAATTACTGCAACGTGATCGGCGGTGCGGTGCCGGTAAACATCTTCTACTCCACCGACAACGGCGCGACGGTGAAGCTCGCGTATTCGTTCGGGCGGAATCCGAAGTTCCAGCAAAAAGGCGCCGCGCCGGATGCGCCGATGCTCGGCGACGCGACGAACCCGGTCATCGGCCGCCACGTCCACAACGTGACGTACAACCCCGGCGAGAATGCATTCTACGCCTGCACCGGCGACATCGATCGCGGCCACGGCAATGAGTGCCACTGGCTGCGGGGCACCTACGACGCGAAGGCGGATGCGTGGAGCTGGAAGGTGATCATCAGCGTGAATTCCGACTCCCGTTTCAAATGCGGCGGCATCAATTTCGTGGACGGCCGCGTGTATTGGATCTCCGACGCCAACGGGAAGAAGGTCGGCCCCGAACATGATCGCGGCATCTTCACCTGCGCGCCCGCGGACATCACGGACACGTCGAAACATACGCTGCTGTTCAATCCGAAATTCGAGTCCGCAAACATGATCATCCAGGACGGCGTGATGCTCGCCACGCACTGCGCGCCCGCCTCGACGTATGCAAACGGCATCATCTGGTCGCCCGACATGGGTAAGACGTGGGCGCAATACGACCTCAAGGAATTCGGCCCGCGCTCGGGCTGCCGGATCCATCGGAAAAATGGCGACGGCTGGTTCCGCCTCGACTTGCGCAAGGGCTGGATCGATCGCGC
>CAMBVX010000100.1 GCA_945871085.1 Opitutus sp. GAS368
GGGTGCGACGGACTCCGCCGCCAGTTCTTGCGCGAGCGTAGAGGACGGTGTCGGGGGGGGCGCGGCGATTTCGCGGCGGAGGTCGTCGAAGCGGTCGAACTCGTCCAGCGCGCTTTCGGTTTTGGCGGACTCGTTCAGCCGCCGGCCGGCGCAGACGGTGGCGAGTCGCAGCAGCCACGCCAGCGCACGGTCGCCGGGGCCCGTCGGCGACGCGCCCCCAGGCGCGTGGGCCCGATCGCGCTTACGACGGGGTAGGTCTTCAGGAATCGGCCATCCGGACTGATCGATCCGAAATGCCCCGTGCTCTCGGCATACCCGAACGGATCGCGCAGCGGGAGGCCGGTGCGCACATCCTACACGTGAAAGACGCCCGCGGGAGTCGCGGTGACGGCCTTCGTTTGGTCGGCGCTGAACTGGAGGTGACTGCCGGGTTGCGCGTGAACCAGAGGAGCGCCCACCGGTTCGTGAGTCGGCGCGTCGCGCACTTGCGCCGTGGCGTCCGAAGAACTCGTGGCGTACTATCGCCCGTCGAGCGAGAAATCGATGCGGCGGAGTTCGAAGCGATGCGCCTGAATAGACCGCAACGGTCGGCCGGAAGCACCGTCAAATATCCGCAGGGTGCCCCACGAGTCGCCGCGCCGGGCGAGGGCAGCGTGAGCGCCGCGCCGACGGGCAGGAGGAAATTGCGCGCGGCCAGCGTCGAGACGATGCGGGTGGCGGCCACGTTGTTGTCCAGATCGCGGCGGGCGGCGGCGGTGAGATAGCCGAGGCCGTCGCCCTCGTCGAGGAGGTGCGAACCAGTGGCGAGGTCCGCTTCGCCGCCGCGCGGCGCTGCGCGCGGAGACCGAACACCCCGCCAATGCCCAGGGCGATCACCGCGAGCGCGAGACCCGAGAGCATGACACCCTGGCGGCGCGTCTGGCGAACGACGGCGGCGAGGGCGATGCGCTCGCGCTCGCGCTCCCGCGTTGGTTCGAGGGCGACGCGCTGTTGGCGGCCGTCGCGGACGACGTCGGCGAGCAGATCGTGCGTGAGCTCCACGCGCCGGGCGCCGATGCGATCCTCGATCCGCAATAGCCGGCGACTCACGAGAGTGTCAATGAGCGGCTGCGTGACGTCCGGCTCCACGAGTGCGGTTTCGAGAGCGAGATTGTCGCGGTAGCCGGATTTTGTGGTTCTTCGCTGATTCCGATGGATCGGCGATTTGGCCTGCGGTAGCCACAGGCCTCCGTGCCTGTGGGGTTCGGCGACACGCCCGCCAGACCGGCAGGCAGGGACGCCTGCCGCTACCTCCGATGCGTGACCGATTTGGCTCGAGTAGCCACAGGCCTCCGTGCCTGTGGGGTTCGGCGACACGCGCGCCAGGCCGGGACGCCTGCCGCTACACCGACCAGAGGAACTCAATGCCCTCCCACGCGGAATTGCAGGGGAACCAGAGCCTGTCTGTCGCCGGATTTACCCACTCAAAACAGCGAGGAGCCCTTAATCTTTCTCCACCGCCGGCCGGACCTGACGGAAGAGGAAGAGGAAGAAGAGGAAGAAGAAAGAGAAAGATCGGCAAAACGACTTTGACACTGCCCGCCGCCGCTCCGCGGGATTTTTGTTTCTACCGATGCGGGCGGCGGACTAGCTTGGCGGGATGCTGATTGATTCGACGACGCTGCGCCAAAATCTCTCTCGCGACGATTGGGTCGTGTTTGATTGCCGGCATGACTTGGCGGACCACGCGCGCGGAGCACGGGTGTATCGCGAAGGGCATCTGCCGGGCGCGTATCACGCTCCGATGGAGACCGCACTCTCCGGGGCGAAAACCGGCATGAACGGTCGCCACCCGCTGCCGAACGCGGCGGCCTTCGCGGCGTTTCTCAACGCGCACGGCGTCACGGAGGAAACCCAGATCGTCGCCTACGACGATGTCGGCGGACAATACGCGGCGCGGCTCTGGTGGCTCGCGCGTTGGATCGGCCTGACGCACGTCGCGGTGCTCGACGGCGGACTGCCCAAGTGGATCGCCGAGGGGCATCTCGTCGCGGTCGAGATCCCTGTTCCGCGTCCAGCGGGTCGCGTGGTCCCGCGACCCGACGCGACGATGGTCCGCAGCGCGGCGGAGGTGCACACGGGGACGGTGAAGGGGATTTGTTGCGTCGTGGATGCGCGGGCACCGGAGCGTTTTCGGGGCGAGGTGGAGCCGATTGATAAAGTCGCCGGCCACATTCCGTCGGCGCTCAATCGTTTCTTCAAAGCGAACTTGCAGGCGGATCTGACGATGCGCGCGCCGGTGGAATTGCGGCGAGAGTTTGAAGTGATGCTCGGTGCGTGGCGGCCGGACCAAGTGATCCATCAATGTGGCTCGGGGGTGACGGCGTGTGTGAACTTGCTCGCGATGGAACACGCCGGTCTCGGTGGTTCGGCGCTCTACGTGGGCTCGTGGAGCGAGTGGAGCGCCGATCCTGTGCGGCCGGTGGCGCGCGGGTGAACCGTCGAATCACGTTCCGCGGTCGAACGGAGCGACCCTCATGGCTGTGGGCGGGAGCTTGTCGGCAGGTCGGATGATTCGGACTAAATGGCGCAGTTGGGATTGAACCAACGAGGCACCGCGAACACAGAGAAAACGGGTTCGTCGTTTTCAGTGGGTAAATCCGAGCGACAGGTATGCTCAGGTTCTCCTGCAAGCCTTGAAGGACACAGCGTTCGTCGGGTCGGTGTAGCGGCAGGCGTCCCTGCGTGCCGGTTTTGCGGGCGGTCGGCAAACTCCACAGGCACGGAGGCCTGTGGCTACGGCAGTGGGCACAAAAAAGCCGGCGGAGCTTTCGCTCACGCCGGCGGAAGAGCGTTGGCAGCGCGGCGGGCTTACTTGCCGAGGCTCGCGCGGAGGTCGGCGAGCTGATTGGCGCTGCCGAGGAGGACGTTGCGGCTCGCGATGAACTTGGCGTATTCCTCGATGAAGATCTTGCCCGGCGGGCGGAAATCGAAATCGCCTGGCTTGTCGCGGAAGAACTCGCGGTGGACGCGGGTCCAGACGAGGCGGCCGTCGGTGTCGATGTTGACCTTGGTTACGCCCCGTTTGGCGGCGGGGAGGTATTCGTTGACGTCGACGCCCATGGAGCCGGCGATTTTGCCACCGGCGGCGTTGATGCGGGCGACTTCGTCTTGCGGAACCGAGGAGGAGCCGTGCATGACGAGCGGGTAACCGGGGAGGCGGGCCTTGATTTTCTCGAGGACGTCGAAATGGAGGGACTGTTTGCCTTTGAATTTGAAGGCGCCGTGGCTGGTGCCGATGGCGCAGGCGAGGGAGTCGCAGCCGGTCTTCTTGACGAAGTCTTCGGCCTCGAGGGGATCGGTGAGGCAGGCGTTACCTTCCTCGACTTTGATGTCCTCTTCGACGCCGCCGAGCATGCCGAGTTCGGCCTCGACGGAAATGCCCTTGGCGTGCGCGCGATCAACGACGCGCTTGGTGATCTCGACATTTTTGTCGAACGGGTCGTGGGAGGCGTCGATCATCACGGAGCTGAAGAAGCCGGAGTCGATGCACTCGTAGCAGGTCTGCTCGTCACCGTGGTCGAGGTGGACGGCGTAGATGGCCTCGGGGAAAATCACGCCGGCGGCGCGAATGATGGCCTCGAGCATACGTTTATCGGTGTAGCTGCGCGCACCCTTGGAGATCTGGATGATGAACGGCGCTTGCGACTGGATAGCACCCTTGAAGAGGCCCATCGCCTGCTCGGCGTTGTTGATGTTGTAGGCACCGACGGCGTATTTGCCGTAGGCGTGTTGGAAGAGCTGCGCGGTGGTGACGATCATGGGAATGAGTGGGAAGGAAGACGAAGGTTCTGGCCGCGTGAATGCTCGGGCAAGGGTTTTCTGTGTGCATTAATTGGCATAAACTGCGCGGCGGTTCCGGTGAAGGAACCGTCGCGCGTGCCCCGGAACCTACGGCGGAGTGCGCGGCGGATTAGTTCAGCTCCCCGGGCGTTTTTCTTTGGTCGGAGTTGGGGTTCCGCCGCTCTTGGTCGGGTTCGCGTTGGTGGTGGTGGCGGCGTTTTGCGCGGCTTGTTGGGCCCCGATGGTTTCGGCGAAAATCTTGGCGAGTTGCTGCTGATTTTGTTGCTGCTGTTGGAGCTGCTGGAGTGCGGCGACTTGGGGTCCGGCGAGGACGGCCTGGGACTGGCTGATGGCCGTAGGGGTGATGGGGACCATGGCATTACCGCCGGCTCGGGTGGGATCGCCACCGCCGAGCGTGAGCATGCCGCCAACGGGTCCACCGGGGCCGCCGCCGCCGAAGACGCCGCCGATCATGGCACCGAGGGCTCCGAGATCGGGCATGCGGCCGGCGGTGAAATTTTGGCCGCCGCCGGCACCGTCAAAACTGACGCGGCCGACGCGATCGTTCGGCGGCTGCGGGGCAGCCCCCGCAGTGTCGGCGGGCCGGCGTGGCGTGGGTGCCGGGGTGTTGGTGGCGAGGATTTGGACGAGTTGATCGGCCTGAATCGAAGTGAGCGGCGTATCCGTATAGCTGAGGCGCTGTTGGAGCTGATTCACGATATTGCGCTGGGGCAGCGTCTTTTCGTAGTTCTCCAGCTGAGTGAAGCCGCTCTCGCCGATCACCGATTTGATGCTGCTCGCGATGTCGTTGCGGGCGACCTCCATGAGTTTTTGCACGGCGTTGCGATCCGTGCGCGGGTCGATGCCCTGCTCGCGGGCTGCGGACATGACATCCTGCAGGGTCGTCTGGCGGTCGGCCAAGATGGTTTTGAGTTTATCGGCCTGCTCCGGAGCGAGATTGAGGTTCTTAAACAGGGCGGCGTAACGGGCTTGGACGGCGTCTTTTTGCTGGCTGCTCATGAGCGCCTGAACTTCGGGTCGAGCCATGAGATCGCGGACGGCTTCCATCTGCTGCAGGGGATTGTTGCCGCCACCGGGGCCACCGCGACCGCCACCTTTACCGTTGGGGTCGCGACGATCGCGACCGCCTTCGCCCGCGGCGACCGTGCCGTCCGCGTCGCCGCCGGTGGAGCGTTGGGCGGCCAGTTGGTCGCGGAGTTGTTTGTTGAGGCGCTCGAGGTCCCACGCGCGTTTTTGCAGGTCGGCGCGCTCGTCTTTGTTCATGGCGGCGGCGCGCAACTCGACGAGTTCGCCGTATTGCTGCCAGGCGAGGAACGAACCGCCGATTGTGGTGAGGGCGAGCAAGGCGATCAGGTAGGTTTGGGGGGACTTCATGGGAGGGATGACGCGGACGTTACGCCAAAGTTTCCGCCGCGTCGAGTGACGTGCTCGCGTTCGACGGGCCGCGTCCGCACAAACGCGGCGACGCGAACGAATCCTGGCGGCCACGACGACGAGTGTAACGACGCCAAAGAAACGAGATCTCCCATTACAAGTAGCGGCGACCTCCAGCGAGCCGACGCTAGTGTCGGCGCGCTGGCGCTCGCCGCTACGCTGTCTCAAATCTTCCGGGTCGCATCACTACCGTGGCGGGAATTCGAAGTCCGCTTTCGCGCCGGTGGGCGAGAGCACGAGATACGCTCCGAAGGGCAGACCGCGTTTCGACATGAAGCCTTGGATGAGCTCGGTGCGGCCGGTCTCGAAGAGGCGCAGGGCCTCTTCGGCGGGAATTTCCTTCGCGCAGAGATGTTTCTTCAACGTGAAGACGATGCGGTTGTCCTGGTCGGGCTTGCGCACGTAAAACGCCTCGGGCGTCTCCACAATTTCCGCATCCTTGTGCATCTTGCTTTTTCCGAGCACGACCGCCTTCGAGAGATCGGGCGGAGCCTTGGACTTGCGGGCGACGGGCTTGCCATCCTTGTCGAGTTTCGGGGCGCGGGGCGGGAATTCCCACGAAAACTTTGGGCCTTCGCGCTTGAGCATGGCGCTGAACGGCCGGCCTTTTTTCGAGATAAAATTTTCGATGACCGACGTCTTGCCCTCGGAGACGAGTTGGATGGCCATCTCGCGGGTGATCGCCTTTTGGCACATGAGGCGGCCGATGCGGAAGGTCTGTTTCCAGCCCTCGCCTTCGCGCTCGCGCAAAATGTGACTGGAGCCGACTTCGCACAGGCCGGCGCCGGTGTTTTCGTCGGTCCAGTAGGGTTCGACGGTACCGAGATCGACCTTGTCGCCGAAATCATACTCGGCGCGCCATTTCCCTTTTTCGGGATCTTTGGCGAGTTTGAGCAGCGCGGAAAAACGTGCGCGCGTCTTCGCGGAAATGAAACCGTCGAGGGGGCCGACTTTGCCCGCGGAGACGAGTTCAGCGACTTCGGACTCTTCCATTTTGCGACCGCCGATGACCTTGTAGATCATGAACTCGCCGTCTTGGGATTTGTAACCACGGAGGGTTTCGCGGAGCGGTTTGCCGTCGGTGGGTGAGATGATTTCGGTGACGCGCGCGACGGAGTCGTCCTCCTCGAAACCTTTCACGCGTTCGATAATGCCCTTCGTTTGCTCGATGACTTCCTCCATGAACTGGGCGCGGGAGAATTTATTGTGCTCCATCTGGCGGAGCTTGAATTCCCACTCGCCGGTCATGGCGGGCTGCGTGAGGGCGTCGGCTTTTACGGCGCCGAGAAACTGGATCAGCTGTTCGGCCTTCGCGGTCGGGATGAGCTCGCGGAGCGGGCGGTCCACATACTTCTGGTTGATGAGACCGTCGATGGTATCGGCGCGCGTGGCAGGAGTGCCGAGCCCGCGCTCCTTCATGGCTTCGGCGAGTTCCTCGTCGTCGACGAGTTTGCCGGCACCTTCCATCGCGGAGAGCAGCGTGGCTTCGGTGTAGCGGGCCGGCGGCTTGGTGGTCTCGGCGTGGAGAATGGGATCGACCGTTTTGGCCTTGGCGGGCGAACCGTCCTCGGCGGTGAGGGCGGGCAGGGCCTTGGAGTCGGGCGAATCGTCGTCGACGGTGTTCTTGCCGTAGACGGCGAGCCAGCCGGGGAAGGTGAGGACCTTGCCCTCGGTCTTGAACTCGTGCTTGGGCGCAACCGTACTGATGCGCGTCGTGATATCGAATTCAGCGGACGGGAAGAACGCGGCGACGAAGCGGCGGGCGATCATGTCGAAGACCTTGGCCTCCATATCGTCGAGGTTTTTGGCCTCGTGGGCGGTCGGGATGATCGCGAAGTGATCCGAGATTTGCGCATTGTTAAAGATGCGCTTGTTGGGGCGGAGCCAGCCGGCCTCGAGCACTTGGCGGGCGTGCGTGCCGAGGGAGCCGGTGAGATTGTTGAGCGTCTCGCGACAGGTGGGAATGTAATCCTCCGGCAACGCGCGCGAGTCGGTGCGGGGGTAGGTGATCATCTTGTGACGCTCGTAGAGGGCCTGGGCGATCTGGAGCGTGCGGCGCGCGGGGAGACCGTAGCGATTGTTGGCCTCGCGTTGGAGCGTGGTGAGATCGTAGAGACGCGGGGCGGCTTGCGTGCTGCCTTTTTTCTCTTCGGTGACGCTCGCAAGCGGTTGGCCCTGACAGGCGGCGAGGACGGCTTCGCCCAGCGCCTTTTCCCAGATGCGGTCGATGCGATCGTGATCGTCGCCCTCGGTTTTCTTGAAATTGGCGCGTTGGTAAACGCCCTCGTAGCTGCCCTTCGCGACTTCGAATGTCGCGGTCACGCGCCAGTAGTCGCGGGGTTTGAAGTTTCTGATTTCCAGCTCGCGGACATAGAGGATGGCGAGGGTGGGGGTTTGGACGCGGCCGACGGAGGCGACGTTGCCGGCGCGGGAGCCGAACATGCGCTTCGTGAGCGCGCGGGTGCCGTTGATGCCGATAAGCCAGTCGCTCTCGCTGCGGCAACGCGCGGCGTCGGCGAGGCCGGCCATCTGCGAGCCATCGCGAAGTTTTTTGAAGGCTTCTTGGATGCCACCGGTGGTCATCGTCTGCATCCACGCGCGTTTCACCGGGAGCTTCGATTTCGTGAGCTGGTAAAGATAGGCGAAGATGAGCTCACCCTCACGCCCGGCGTCGCAGGCATTGATGACGGTGCCGATGTCCTTGCGCGCGAGAAGTTTTTTGAGGGCGTTAAAACGCTCCTTGGAATCCTCGATGGGTTTGAGGCCAAATTTTTCGGGAATAATGGGCAACGTCTCGAGCCGCCAGAAGCCGTATTTCTTCTTGTCGATGTCCTCCGGCATCTCGAGTTCGACGAGGTGACCGAGCGCGTAAGAGACGACAAATTCGTCGTTTTCGTAGTGGTCGCCAGTCTTGGGAATCTTGCCGAGGGAGCGCGCGAGGTCGGCCGCAACGGACGGTTTCTCGGCGATGATGAGTGACTTCATGTGGCGCGAGCCGTTACGGGCCACGCGCGGCGATTTCAAGGTTTAGTTTTTGAGAGCGGTTGCGCCCGAGGCGCTTTTTCACTCTCAGGCGGCGGTGAAATTGGCGGCGACGGATTGCGCGGCGGAACGGCGGACGAGCGGACCTCATTCGCGGGATTTTTCCCCGAACTGAGGTTGAGGCCGAGTGGATCGCCGGGGCGCTGAATGATCGTGAGGACGGATAGTCGCTCCGTTTCTCCGTCTGCTTCGGTGCGCTCGAAGGCGAGGCGGTAGCGGATGTTTCCGTCGGGCAGGCGGGTCGGGGTGATGAGGCAGACGACGCCTTCCTTGAGGGGAAAACTGTTTTCCTCGCCGACGATCAAGGTGGCGCGGGAGACGTCGACTGACTTGTCGCCGTCGAACGTCGCGACGCCGCTGATCTCGATGCTGGCCTCGGGCTGGACCTTGGAATCCTTGAGCCGCACTTCGGACTGCGCGCCATCCTTGAGTAACGTGAGGAGATCGCGCCGTTCGTCGAAGCGGAGGATTGCATAGCCACCGAACGTCTGCCCCACCTGAACCCACGCGGCCGCTGTGCCGGCGGCATCGTCCTTCAGGCGAAACATGGTTTTTTCCGTGGTGACGAGAATGCCGGCGAATTTGATTTCGGCGGTCGCGGCGGAAGCGACGGACAGAAACAGAGCCGCGAGGCGCAGAGCGTAGAGCGTCATGGTGCAGATTTGCGGCGATCGTCCGGGTGTGCGTCGCTGGGGGCAAGGCGGCAAACCGGGCGTTATCAGCAGGGATGGCGCTCCACTAACGATCGAGCATCACAATCCGACGTCCTTCGCGTTCGTTGGGAAAGATTAAGAGTGGGCGGTCGCGCAATTCAGCCATGAGTTGTTCGTCGGAAATGATAACTACGGATGCCGCATTAAAATCCTTCGCGGAAAATCAGACCTGCACGATTTCGGTGATCCGCAGCTCTTTCACCGCGTGGTCGGCCCAATAGGTCACAACCCAATCCTCGATCAGCCGATTTTGCAGGGCGCGTCCGGTCTGGTCTTTGGTAACATAGTCTCCCTCGCCGAATGGGTCGCCGGCGAGCTGACGGCAGATGATGGTGAGTCGTTGTTGTTCGCGGCGCGGCAGGCGGAACGCGAATTCTCCGGCCACTTCTGCCAGCACGTAGCTGTCGTCGGTGGCGCTGCCAACGGACCTACCGGTGCAGGCCGATGCGCCGCTCAAATTCCGCCTGCGTTACTTTTTCCCCGGCATCCATTTCGGTCATTCGTAGCGACATTTCTTCGCGCCACGAATCGCTCCGTTCGCGACCGATCTGGAGGAGATAGGCCGCGAGTTCCCGGCGTTCCTGCTCCGGGAGTTCGGTGGCGCTGCGTTTGAGTTCGGCGAGAGACATTCGGTGGCCGGTCGGTAGGCCGAGGCGCAGCGTTGGCAACTATTCCAACCTCAGCTCACGCGGCAGCTTTCGGCGTCTCGGCCATCGCGGCTTCGAGGGACTTGAGCATCGCGGCGATGGTTTCGTCGGTTTCGTCGCCCATGTTCGAGATGCGGAAAGTTTTCCCTTTTAGTTTTCCATAACCGCCGTCGATCACGAGGTGGTGCTTCGATTTCAGGATCTTGTTCAACACGGCGAGGTCGAGGTTCTGGGTGTTGGCGAAGCAGTTCAGCGTGACGGAGCCGTAGCCCTCCTTGGGGAAGAGTTTGAAACCCTTGCTGAAGACGAAATCGCGCACGGCTTGGTTCAAGCGTGCGTGGCGGGCGTAACGGGCTTCAAGGCCCTCGGCCTTGATATCGTCGAGCTTGGAGCGCAGCGCATAGAACAGCGAAATGACCGGCGTGCTCGGGGTCATGCCGGCTTCGTGGTTCTTTTGGAATTCGACGAAGTCGAAATAGTAACCGCGATCAGTCATCGTGGCGGCGCGGTCGAGGGCTTTTTTCGAGACCGAGAGGAACGCGAGGCCGGGCGGCAGCGCGAAGGCCTTTTGCGAACCGGCGATGAGCACGTCGATGCCGAGTTCGTCCTTCTTGATCGGCATAGCGCTGAGCGAGCTGACGGTATCGACGATGGCGATGACGTCGGGGAACTGGCGGACGACGGCCATGATGGCCGGCAGATCGCTCATGCAGCCGCACGAGGTTTCGTTGTGGATGAGCGTGAGCGCGTCGTAGGCGCCGGTGGCGAGTTCTTGGCGGACGGCTTCGGGATCGACGGGCTGGCCCCATTCGAATTTGAGCGCGGTGGCCTGTTTGCCGCAGCGGATCGCGACGTCATACCATTTGTCGGAGAACGCGCCGTTCATGCAGTTGAGCACCTTCTTTTTGACGACGTTCCGGAGGGCACCTTCCATGACGCCCCACGCGCTGCTGGTGGACAGGTAAACCGGGTCCAGAGTGTAGCACAGTGCCTGCAGCTCGGGCTGCATGGAATTATAGAGCGCGACGAAATCGGTGCTGCGGTGCCCGATCATGGGCTGCGCCATGGCACGAAGCGTTTTTTCCGAGACGGCAATGGGACCGGGAATGAAGAGTTTGTAGCTCATAGTTAGTGCGCGTAGGCACGGCGAAAACAGTTTACGAAAATCGGGCCGTCAACCTTCATTCACGTCACGCATGTCGCCGCATTGGCTGAAGAAAAAAATCAACGCCCTCGAACTCTACACGATCGATGTAATTTTGGGGCGGCGTGCGGACACCGGGGCGGCGATCTACGGGGCGGGCTTACAGTCGCTGTCCTGGCTGTTTAACGGCATCGTGCAGGCGCGCTGGTGGCTCTACCGCCACCGGATTTTTCACGACCAACCGCTGGGCTGCTTGGTGGTAGTAGTCGGAAATCTAACCGTCGGCGGCACCGGCAAGACACCGGTCGTCGAGAAATTTGCCAAGGCACTGCGCGACCGCGGGCGCAAAGTTGCGATTCTGAGCCGCGGCTATAAGAGCAAGTCCCCGCCCATCTGGCAAAAGTGGTGGTGGGCGTTGACGCATGCCGAAGAGCCCCCGCCGCGCATCGTGAGCGATGGGACGACCGTGTTGCTCAACAGTGAAGACGCGGGTGATGAGCCCTACATGCTGGCGCGGAATCTTCCCGGGGTGATCGTGCTGGTGGACAAAAACCGCGTGAAGGCCGGCGCGTATGCGATCAAGAAATTCGGCTGCGATACGCTCGTGCTCGACGATGGGTTTCAATATCTGCCGCTGAAGGGCAGCCTCAATCTGTTGCTCGTGGACAAGACCAATCCGTTCGGGAACGGCAATCTGCTCCCGCGCGGCATTCTCCGGGAGCCGATCAAGCACCTGAAGCGGGCGAGCTACATTTTCCTAACCAAGTCCAACGGGCAGCGTGATCCGGAACTCGAGGCGCTCATCAAAGAGCACAATCCCGACGTGGATCTGATCGAGTGTGCGCACCGGCCGCAGTATTTGCAGCGCTTCGGGGTGGCCCCCGACGCGCCGGGTGCGCGGGAGTCGCTGACGTTTCTGAAAGGGAGACGGGTGTTCGCGTTCAGTGGCATCGCGACGCCGGAGAGTTTTGAAAAATTTCTGCGGGACCTCGGGGCGTTGCTCATGGGGCGCGAGCGCTACCTCGATCACTATCGCTATGAGGAGAGCGATTTGGCCGAGCTGTTTGAAATGGCGCGGCGAGAAGGCGCGGAGTGTCTCGTGACGACGGAGAAGGACGCCGTGCGGATCGCGGAGACGCGGTCCTGCGCGCTGCCGTTGTATTACCTGCGATTGGAAATCGACATCATCCGGGGCGCGGCGGATTTCGACGAAGCGGTTGGACGGATTTGTTTTCCGCAGAGCGGGGCGCGCGCAGCGAGCCGGTCGTAGTACAAAATGACGGTTTTTGGAGGAGCCCGCTGGCGGGCGATTCAGGGCGTAAGAATCGCCCGCCAGCGGGCTCCTACCGCCAGGCCAATAAAGCCCATCTTGAAAACGAACCAGAATTAATAGCGGCGTAGGGTGGGGTCGATCTGCTCGGCCCACGCGTCGATGCCGCCCGCGATATTGGTCACGGCCGGGTAGCCTTGGGCGCGCAAATACTGGGTCACCCGCAGGCTGCGTCCGCCGTGGTGGCACATGATCAGCAGATGCTCATCGCGGGGGAGCGTGTGAACGTTGGCGGGAATCTGCCCCATGGGAATGAACGCGGCCCCGCGGACGCTGGCGATCTCGACTTCGTAGGGTTCGCGTACGTCGATGAGCAGGACGCCGCAGGGCGACTGATCGAGCATCTGCTTCGCGGCGGTGACGGAAATTTCGAGGAGATAGTCTTCGTTGGGCATAGGTGAAACGGGTGACTCGGTTGAAACAGCCTCGCAGGTTGGCGCAGGGGAATCGGCGGCGAGTTGGGTGATCGAGGGTGCGGAACCGCAGAGCGGGCACTGGTGGTCGCGGGCCAAGGTCAGACTTGAGAAATCTTGCGTCAGCGCGTTGTAGGTGAGCAGGCGACCGATCAGCGGTTGGCCAATGCCGGTGATGAGTTTGATGGTCTCGAGGGCCTGGAGGCTGCCGATGACTCCGCAGAGCGCGCCAAGCACGCCGGCTTCGCCGCAACCGGGCACGCTGCCGTGGGCCGGCGGCGCGGGGAACAGGCACCGATAGCAGGGGCCGCCGTGCGGAGAATCGAAGACGGACACCTGGCCTTCAAATTTGAATACGCTGCCGTAGACGAGAGGTCGCTGGGCGAAGAACGCGGCGTCGTTGTTGAGGTAACGGGCGGAAAAATTATCGGTGCCGTCGACGATTACATCGTAGGCGGCGAAGAGGGTGAGGGCGTTGGCGATGGTCACGCCCTCGGAGTGCTCGACGATCTGGATGAAGGGATTCGTCGCGCGCAATCGTCGCGCGGCCGAGGTCACTTTGGCTTCGCCGATCGCCGCGGTGTCGTGGAGGAGTTGGCGCTGGAGGTTGTGATCGGCGACGCGATCAAAGTCGGCGATGCCGAGCGTCCCGACGCCGGCGGCTGCGAGGTAGAGGGCGGCGGGACTGCCGAGTCCGCCGGCCCCAATGACGAGCACGCGGGCGGCGGTGAGTTTGCGCTGACCCTCGACGCCGATTTCGCCGAGGAGGATATGCCGGCTGTAGCGCGCAAGTTCGGCGGGCGAGAGAGTGGGCAACACAGCGGGCATCGCCGGGAAAGAGAGCGTGAAGCGGAGCCGTCGCAAATGAATTTGCGCCGGAGGCGTGGGGCGGTGGAGATCACGGGATGCGTTATATCGGCATCGACCTTGGCACCCGCCGTATCGGACTCGCGTTTGGCGACGAGTTGGGCGTGGCCACGCCGCTCGCGGCGTTGACTTCGGCGGATGCGGCGGAGCGGCGGGTGGCACTGCTCAAGGTGATCCACGACCGGCGAGCGGATGAAATCGTGATCGGACATCCCCTTAATATGGACGATAGTGAGGGGCCGAAGGCGAAGGAGGCGGCGGCGTTTGCCGCGCAGCTTGGCGCGGAGTTAGGGAAGCCGGTTCACCTGGTTGATGAACGCCTCACGAGTTACGAGGCGGAATCGAGTATCGCGAAGCATAAGCGCCGCGACGTGCGCGCGAGCGGGATTATCGATTCGCGGGCGGCGACCTTAATTTTGCAGGATTACTTGAATCAGATTTTTCCGCCAACCGAGGAGGAGAGGAGCTGAGAGCAAGAGGTCACCTCCCGCCCGAAAAACGCCCCGAAAAACTTGTCACTTATTAAGTGACATACGCTCTGGAAACGGCGGGATTTTGTCCGGTTAGTTGACGGGGTAAGGCTAAAGTCCGTAGGCGGTGGCGAAGGAGGCGAGGTCGGGGAAAACGGGTGCGCCGCTGGTGTGCAGCCGTGCGAAGGGGTGGTGGCCGGCGGCGATGAGGGCGCAGTCGACCCCCAGTTCGCGGGCGACTTCGAGGTCGTGGAGGGTGTCGCCGACGAGGAGGATGCGGGCCGGGGCGACGGCGAGGCGACGGATGAGCTCGTGACCGAGGGCGAGTTTACTGTGGGCGTGGATGTTATCGAGTCCGGCGATGTACGCGAAGTGGGCGGTGAGGCCGAAATGCTCGACGATTTCGTGGAGTGTTTCGTGACGGTAGGCGGAGAGGATCGATTGGCGAAGTCCGGCGGTCGTCGCGGCAGTGAGGACCCGGTGGGTCGCGATATGCAGGGAACTCTCGAGGCGGCGGGCATCGTAGCCCGCGATGAATTCGACGCTCAGGCGCTCGAAGCTGTCGGCCACGGGGTCGAAGCCGAGGCGCGCGTAGTAAGCGCGCACGGGAAAATCGAAGAGGGTGTGGTAGCGATCGCGATCTAGGCGGGGAAGTTGGCGGCGGTCGAGGAGCGTGTTCATCACTGCGACGGAGAGATCGACATCGTCGAGGAGCGTGCCGTTCCAATCCCAGATGAGATGGTCGTAGCGCGTGAGTGACATTTTGGATTGGGCGGGCGAGAGGAATGAGCCGGCTTGCAGGCGAGGGGAGGTGTGGCCAAACCACCAGCGACCTGCATCGCCTGCAAGCAGGCTCCTTCTTTATCTTACGTGGACATGAAAAACTCTCGCCGCTGGAAATGTATCTGCGCCTACGACGGCACGGGTTTCACGGGCTGGCAGAGTCAGGCCGGTGGACGCGCCGTGCAGGATGTGATCGAGGCCCGGCTGGCGGAAATTTTTGAGATGCCCGTGCGGATTTACGGGAGCGGGCGAACGGATGCCGGCGTGCATGCGCGGGGGCAGGTTTTTCATTTTGATGCGGGGTGGCCCCATGGCGCGGACCGGCTGTGCAAGGCGCTGCGTTGCGGATTGCCGGGCGCGATCCAGATCCGCAGCGCGCGCGTGGTGGTGGCGGATTTTCACTCCCGGGTTCAGGCCATTCGCAAACGCTACGTCTACCACGTGCAGCTCGGGGAGGCCGATCCGTTTACCAAGCCTTTTTGCGTGGAGATGTTGCGGCCGCTCGACTTTGCGGGGATGGAAGCAGCGGCGGCGGAGTTGCGCGGGAAACACGATTTCCGAGCGTTTACGGCGCTCAACGGCACCGAGCGGGAAAATACCGTGCGCACGGTGAGCCGACTTGAGCTTACGCGGCGTGGCCGACGGTTGCGCATTACGGCGGAAGCGGAGGGTTTCCTCTACAAAATGGTGCGGAGTTTGGTGGGGGCGCTGCTGGCGGTGGGCGAAGGCCGGCTTACTCCCGAGCAGGTGAAGGATATTTTAGAATCTAAGGCACGCACGGCGCTCGTGAAAACGGCCCCGCCGCAGGGACTGTTTCTCGACCGCGTTTTTTATTCATGAACCCGACGCTCAGTCGACTGATGCGCGGGGTGAGCGACGTCGTGTTTCCGCCCTCGTGCGTGGATTGTCGCGGGTTGGTCGAACGCGAGCAGGCGGAGGCGAACGTGGGCGCGAACGCAGGGGAAGCGGTCGGCTCCGCGGGCCTGAGTGGGTTTCGGCACCTGTGTGCAAAGTGTGCCGGGCAGCTCGATTTTGTGCAGCCGCCGCATTGCACGACGTGTGGGTCGCCGTTTTATGGCGAGGTTGAGGGGGAGCGGGTCTGCCCCCATTGTGAAGGGTTGCATCCGGCGTTTCGCGAAGGGCGGACGGCCGTGTTGTTCAAGGGACCGGCACGAGCCTTGGTGATCGAGCTCAAGTATCACCGCGGTCTGCACGTGCTGGCGGACATGGAGGAGATTTTTCGCCGCGCGACCCATGTGTGTGAACTGGCCCGGGGCGCGGTCGTCGTGCCGGTGCCGCTGCACGCGCGGAAGTTGCGCGAACGGGGCTACAATCAGGCGGCGTTGCTCGCGGAAATTCTCGCGCGGGTGGCGGGTGGCGGGGCGCGCGTGGAGCAGGCGCTGCGCCGGGTTGAGGACACGGCGACGCAGACCGCGTTCGACCGGCGCACCCGCATGGCGAATCTGAAAAATGCCTTTGCGCTGGCCCGCGGTGCCACCATTAATCCCGATCTTCATTATGTTCTCGTCGACGACGTTTTTACGACAGGGTCCACGCTCAACAGCTGTGCGCGGTCGCTCCGTCGTGCGGGCGGCCGCAACCTTGACGTGATCACCTTCGGCCACGGCTGAAAATTTTCCCCATGCATTTCGACAAACCGACCTACACCGTCCGCAAGACCCGCAAAAAAGATATCCCCAAGGGGGTTTACACGAAGGATCCCGCGAGTGGTGAGATCATTTTCAACAAGGAGATTGAGGACAACCAAATGGTGGTCCCGAAGAGCGGGCATCATTTTCCCATCAGTGCGCGGGCGCGGATCGCCAAGCTTTTTGATGACGGTACGTTTGTCGAAGTGGACGCGGCCGTGAAGTCCAGCGATCCGCTGAAGTTCATTGATTCGCAGCCCTATCCTGATCGTCTGAAGCGTTACGAAAAGGACAGCGGCCTGCCGGAAGCGGTGGTGTGCGGGACGGGTAAGATCCACGCGATCACGGTATCGGTCGCCGTGATGGATTTTCGCTTTTGTGGCGGCGCGATGGGCGCGGCCGCTGGGGAAAAGATCACGCGCGCCATCGAGGTGGCGGCGAAACAGAAAATCCCTTGTATTATTTTCAGCGCCTCAGGCGGCGCGCGCATGCAGGAAGGTATTTATTCGCTCATGCAAATGGCCAAGACCAGTGCCGCGCTGGGGCGGTTGGCGGCGGCGAAGTTGCCGTTTATTTCCGTGCTGACGCATCCGACGATGGGCGGGGTGACGGCGAGTTTCGCGACGTTGGGTGATGTCATTTTGGCCGAGCCCGGAGCGTTGATCGGATTTGCCGGAGCGCGGGTGATCAAAGACACGACGAAGCAGACGCTGCCGGCGGGGTTCCAGACGGCGGAGTTTCTCCTCAAGCACGGCTTGATCGACCAAATTGTGAGCCGTCTGGATCTGCGGGATCGCCTGCGCGATTTGCTGCTGGCATTGTATGTGGGCAAGCGGACCCGCGCGCTGGCGGCGGGCCGAAACTGAGTGCGGCGGCAGCGTTCGCGTCTACGATGGCAACAAGTGAGCCGACCGATTATGCGGCGGTAACGGAGTATCTCTTCGGGTTGAAGGCCCATGGAGTGCGCTTCGGGATCGACCGGATGGCCCTGCTGGCGGCGGAGATTGGGCACCCTGAGCAGGCGGTGCCGTGCATCCATGTCGCCGGGACCAATGGCAAGGGCTCGGTGGCGGCGATGCTTGACGCGATTTTGCACGCGGCCGACTGGCGGACGGGACTCTACACGTCGCCGCATTTGGTGAAATTGGGTGAACGCGTGCAGGTCGAACGCCGGGCGTTGACGGAGGCGGAAATTGTGGCCTATGCGGGGGAGTTAAGGCCGGCGGCAGCGCGGGTCGCCGCCGTCTGCGCCGACGATCATCCGAGTTTTTTTGAGTTCATGACGGCGATGGCCTTTTTGCAATTTGCGCGGAAGCAGTGCGAAGTGAGCGTGATCGAAGTCGGGCTCGGCGGGCGGCTGGATGCGACCAACATCGTGATTCCGGAGGTGAGCGTGATCACTTCGATCGGACTCGATCACTGTGAGTTTCTGGGCAACACGCTCGACCTGATCGCGGCGGAAAAGGCGGGGATCATCAAGGCTGGGCGGCCGGTGGTGATTGGGCGGGTGCCGACGGTAGCAGAAAAGGTGATTCGCCGCATCGCCGCCGAGCGGGGCGCACGAGTGACGTCGGTCATGGAAGTCTACGGGGACGAATTGGAGCGTTATCCGCACACGAATCTCGAGGGCGATTATCAACGGTGGAACGCGGCGACCGCGACGTTGGTGGCGCGGGCGCTGGCGGCGAAATGGCGAATTTCGGACGAGGTGATTGCGCAGGGGTTGGCGCACGTCGACTGGCCGGGGCGCTGGCAGCGCGTGCGCATCGGCGGCCGGATCACCATGCTCGATGCGTCGCACAACCCCGAGGGCGCGCGGGTGCTCGACGCGAATTTGACGAGCCTCGCCGCCGAAACCGGGCGGGCGCCGGTGGTGATCACGGGGGTGCTGGGCCTGGCGCGAGCACGACCGTTGATCGAGACGATTTGCCGGCACGCGCAGGAGATTCATTTTGTTGTGCCCCAACAGGCGAGGGCGTGCAGCTACGAGGAGCTCGAGGCGCTCGTGCCGGCGGATTTTCACGCGCGGGGCGGGCGGATCGTCCGTGGGACGGTGGTCGGGTTGTTTCCCGATGCTGGGCGCTGCGCGGCGGGTGGGGCGGACGATGTCGTCGTCGTGACGGGCTCCATTTATCTTTTGGGCGAAGTCATGGCGCGGATCGGGCCGGGGACGGCGGCTGGCGAGGGGCGATTGCAGGATTTTTGATTAGATTTTTGACGGGTGAAGCTGGGGGAATTTGAAACGGGACAAACGCTGACGACATGGAAAATGGCGTAAAATTGTGACAGGTGGAGCGGGTGCGCGCCTGGCAACCCGCCGGGCCGGCGCTCGACGCGATGAGGCACGATGATAGCCGCAACGGCGACACCAGCGGCATCCGCGCGGTGCTATTGACGACAGAAATGTTTCAGCGGCTGGGCCTCGAGGTCGCGGAGGAACCGGCCTCGTCGAGCAACAGGCCTGGTTCGCCAAGCTCCGCCATGGCTGACCTGCTCGATGCCGCCCAGGCAGTCGTTGGATTTTGCTGACGACGCAGCGGTGGTGGGGAAACCACCGTTCCGTCAAAATGGCCAGCGACCGGCCATCCGGAGTTGCGCTTTGCAGACAGTCCGCGCGGTTTTCAGGCGAAACGCACCAGATCGGCCGTCGCGGGGACGTCCTTGATAATCTGGGACGGCTCGGGGCCGACGCCGAGGTAGCGAAGGTTCGGGAGTTTTTCGGCGGACGGCCACGGCGTGCCTTCGTAGGCGACGTCGAGCGTGGCCTTCATCATCGCGGCGACATAGCGCTGGGCGTTTTGCGGGAGATCGGCGAAGCGGCGGACGAGGGAAATGTCTTCGGTCCAGCCGGGATGCTGCGTGTAAACGGGCTGGAGCGTTTTGCGGACGGCCTCGTTACGGGGGACGTGGTGGTAGAGCTTGCCGGCGGCATCTTGGTAGCACGTGCAGATGAGGAGGTCGCCGTGCCAAGCGCCGTGGTGCGTGAGGGCGTCGGATTTGTTGATCATCACATCTTGAAAACCGCCGTAGCGCAGGGCGTCGCCTTTTTCCACGGCGTCGAACCAGCCGACCATCCGTTGGCGGCCGGTGCTCGTGCCAAATTCAATCTGCTTGAGTTTGATGGCGAGCGGGTGGGCATCGTCCATCTGCGTCAGGAAAGTGTGGGTGCCGACCTTGGTGTCGTAGGCTTTGGCGACGCCGAAGGTGTGGATGCGCTGCAC
>CAMBVX010000101.1 GCA_945871085.1 Opitutus sp. GAS368
GCGCCCCGAAGGGGTCAACCCGCTGGTTGCTGCAGTCGTCGCGAGAGGGCGGCTCGAACCGACGCTGCGGCGCCCATGCTGTGATACCGCGCGCCGGGAAACTGAAGGCGAATTCGTCGTGCCATGACCCCGACGCAACCTGCGCACCTTCCTGAACACCCAGCCTCCATCTACCCCAAATTGGGGTTCTATTCTTACCGTGAAATTCAGCCGAGAGCTGAGAGCAAAACTAAACGGTGAACTTAGCTTATAGGTCGGGCGGTGTGCGCGTCTGCTCTGGAAATTGGGCTCTCAGCTCTTCGCTCTGAGCACTCGACTCCATGGTTCCGGCTTAGAAGGCTTGACCTCGCGAATCTGAGTCGGGACCACCAGCAACCAGCCGGTTGACCCTTTTCGGCTCACCCGTCACCTCAGATCCTTAGCCCAACAGCCCATCCCGTATGAAAAACCCCCTCCTCCTCGCGCTTGCCCTTTTCGCGCCTTTCTTCGTTCCCCGTTTTTCGTTCGCGGCGCAACCGAACCTCATCCTCTTCCTCGCCGACGACCTCGGCTATGGCGACCTCGCCAGCTACGGCCATCCCATCATCAAGACACCGAACCTCGACGCGTTCGCGCACCAAGGCGTGCGGCTCACGCAATGCTACTCCGCCAGCGCCGTGTGCAGTCCGTCGCGCTCGGCCTTGCTCACGGGGCGCACGCCGTTTCGCAACGGCGTCTACACCTGGATCGCCGAGGGCGGCGTGGCGCACCTGCGCACAAGTGAAATCGCATTGCCGCGACTGCTCAAGGACGCGGGCTACGCGACCTGCCATAGCGGCAAGTGGCATCTCAACGGCCTGTTCAACAATCTCGCGCAGCCGCAGCCGGGCGATCACGGCTACGACTGGTGGATGGCCACGCAGAACAACGCCGGCCCGTCGCACGAGAACCCGAGCAATTTCGTCCGCAACGGCCAGCCGGTCGGCCCGCTGCAGGGCTACTCCGCGCCGCTCGTCGTCGGCGAGGCGATCACGTGGCTGAAGGAAAAGCGCGACACCTCGAAGCCGTTCTTCCTCGCGGTCTGGACCCACGAACCGCACTACCCGATCAAGTCGGACCCCAAGTTCAAGGCCCTGTATCCCAATCTCACCGACGACGTGCAGCGCGAGCACCACGCCAACGTCACGCAGATGGATCACGCCTTCGGGATGCTCATGAAATCGCTCGACGAGCAGAAGCTCACCGACAGCACGTTTGTTTTTTTCACCTCGGACAACGGCCCCGAGGGCGACGGCATCACGACGCCTGGGCGCGGTTCCAGCGGCGGCTTGCGCGAACGCAAACGTTCCATGCACGAGGGCGGCATCCGCGTGCCGGGCCTCGCGCGCTGGCCCGGCAAGATCAAGCCCGGCACCACGAGCGAGGTGCCCGTCATTGGCAGCGACGTGTTTCCCACGATGCTCGCCATCGCCGGCGTCAAGCCGCCCGCCGCCCGCGTGCTCGACGGTGTGAACATTTTGCCCGTCCTCACCGGCAGCGTGACGAAACTCGCACGCCCGCAGCCCCTCTACTGGCGGCTCAACATGGCCCCGAACGCGAGGGTCGCGATGCGCGTGGACGATTGGAAGATTCTCGCCAACGCGGAACTCACCGAGTTCGAACTCTACAATCTCAAAACCGACGCCCGCGAAACCACCGACCTCAAGGCCACGGAGCCGCAACGTTTCGCGGCGTTGCGCGACCAACTCCTCAAGCACCACGCTGCCGTCGAAGCCGAAGGCCCCGATTGGTGGCGGCACCTAGGTCCAAGCGGCCTCGCAAAGGTGGACGGACCTGCGGTGAAAAAGGGGAAGAAGCAATAGTCCGACGGTCGCCGCCCCAGAGCTGTTCTCCGCCAGCACGCCGCTATTTAGAAACGATTCTCATCGGCCTCCGCGCGCATCGTTGCTTTGCTCCCCATTCTGTTGACCACGGTTATCCGTCAAATCGAACCAACCCCGCCCCCCATGAAAACCAACGCCCTCATCCTCGCCCTCGCGCTGACCACCGACGCCATGTCCACTGAGCCACCCAAGACTGAACCGTTTGGCCAGACGCCCGATGGCACGCCGGTCGAAGTCTTCACGCTCACCAACCAGCATGGCATCAAGCTGCGCACGATGACCTATGGAGCCATTGTGCTCAACCTCGAAACACCGGACCGCAACGGCCGGAACGCCGACATCGTGCTCGGCTACAATACGCTCGCTGACTACGTCAAAGACACACCCTACTTCGGCGCGATCGTGGGTCGCTACGGCAACCGCATCGCGAAGGGAAAGTTTAGCGTCGACGGCAAGGCGTACACGCTGGCGACGAACAACGCTCCCGGCGGTATCCAATGCTCGTTACACGGCGGGTTGAAGGGTTTTGACAAGGTCGTGTGGCGCGGCGAAGCGCTGGTGATGAAGGGAGCGCAGGGAGTGAAGTTTACCTACACCAGCAAGGACGGCGAGGAGGGTTACCCCGGCACGCTCAAGCTGAGCGTCACGTATCTACTTACCGACGACAACGAATGGCGCATCGATTACGAGGCGACCACGGACAAGGCCACGCCGGTCAACGTCACGCAACACAGCTACTTCAATCTCAGAGGCGAAGGTAACGGCGACATCCTCGGCCATGAGATGACGTTCAAGGCCGCAAAGTTCACGCCGGTCACGGTCGGCCTCATTCCCACGGGCGAGCTACGCCCGGTCAAAGGCACGCCATTCGACTTCACCACTGCGCATAAGATCGGCGAGCGCGTGCAGGCCAAAGACGAGCAGATGACGTTCGGCGGCGGCTACGACCACAACTGGGTGCTCGACAACCAAAGCGGGAAACTGGCGCTGGCCGCCACCGTGCGGGAACCCACGTCAGGCCGCGTGCTCGAGGTGCTCACCACCGAGCCCGGGATGCAGTTCTACTGCGGCAATTTCCTCGACAGAAAACTCACCGGCAAGAGCGGCCAGCCCTATCCGTTCCGCAGCGGCTTTTGCCTCGAGACGCAGCATTATCCCGATTCCCCCAACCAGCCCTCCTTCCCAAGCACCATCCTTAAACCCGGGCAGACGTTGAAGAGCACGACCGTGTATCGTTTCAGCGCGAAGTAACGTGAAAGCCACCGGCACACTCCACGCCGCGCGGTGGTTCGCCCCTTCGGCGATGCGGGCCGCCCCGGGAGTTCTCCCACGCACGTCATGCGCGACCTGCTGTTCGCCGATATGAAACGGCTCGCCGCTTGCGTACTGCTGGCCGCCCTCCCGGCGATGGCGACCGAACCGGTTGACTTCAGCCGCGACGTGCTGCCGATCCTTTCGGCCCATTGCTTCAAGTGCCACGGCCGCGACGAGGCGCAACGCAAAGGCAAACTCCGCCTCGACGTGCGCGCCGACGCCCTTGCCGCGCGCGACGACTTCCGCCCAATCGTGCCCGGCAAACCCGCCGAGAGTGAACTCCTCCACCGCGTTATGTCGAAGGACGAGGACGAGCATATGCCGCCTGCCGACGCCGGCCGGCCGCTTACCGCCGCCGAAACCCAAACCCTCCGCGACTGGATCGCGCAGGGCGCCGACTACACCGAACACTGGGCCTTCGTCGCCCCCCGGCGCGCGCCGCTTCCCGCAGTGATCGACACGCCGTGGCCGCAGACGCCCATCGACCGCTTCGTCCTCGCGCGACTCGAAGCCGAAAAATTCCACCCCGCCGCCCGCGCGTCGCGCGAAACCCTCATCCGCCGCGCTACGCTCGATCTCATCGGTCTGCCGCCCACGCCCGAAGAAATCGAGACGTTCCTCGCCGACCAGGCACCCGACGCCTACGCGAAACTAGTCGACCGCCTCCTCGCCTCGCCGCAGTACGGCGAGCGCTACGGCCGCCACTGGCTCGATGTCGCGCGCTACGCCGACTCCGGCGGCTTCGAGACCGATCTCTTCTTCGGCCACGCGTACCGCTATCGTGACTACGTCATCCGTTCGTTCAACGCCGACACACCGTTCGACCGTTTCATCAAGGAGCAGATCGCCGGCGACGAACTTTTCCCTGGCGATGCCGACGCGCGTCTCGCCACCGGCCTCTACACCACTGGCCCTGTCTTGCAGGAAGCGGGCATGGTCGCCGGCAAACTCGAATACGATCAGAACACTGACTGGATCGACACCACGGGCGCCGCATTCCTCGGGCTGACCCTGGCCTGCGCCCGCTGCCACGACCACAAATACGATCCCCTTTCACAGCGGGAGTATTTCTCCCTCCAGGCCATTTTCGCCGCGAGCGACCAGTTTGATTATTCCGTCGAGGGCAAGAAACTCCGCGACCGCGCGGCGCTGAAGACCACGCTCAAGGAATTCGAAGCCGAGCAGGCCCGCCTCCGCGCCCAGCGCGAATCCGATCCCGGGCGCCGCGCGGTGCTGCTGCGAAAAGCCGGCGACGCTTTCATCGAGAACACTCCGGCGCTCAAGACCCGCGTTGAAAACAGCAAAAAGTTCGACGCCATCCGGCACGCCGTCGAACGCTTCTACCGCAATCCCGGAGCGAATCACGCCAACGACGCGCTCGTCGAGCAGGACGGCGACGACAACAACCTCGTCGTCGCGCTGAAGGCCGAGTTGCAGGGCCTGCTCCGCGGCCATCCGGCCGGCCAGGACGAAACCGGTTTCCTGAACATCGGCATCGTCGCGCTGCTGAATCCACTTCCAACACCGCGCACTCCCGCCCGCGTCGCGGCGACGGCGTCTGCGCCCGCACCCGTCGCCCTGCCGGCGCCCACACCCCGTCCCACGGACGCGGCACCCACTCCGCCAGCCGGAGCGAAACCCGGGGCTATTGTCCTCCCGCCGCCGAGTCCGAGAAATTTTTCCGACGGCGGCCTCAACAACCGGCGCGCGTTCGACGCTCTCACGACCGACGACGAAAAACGCGCCTTCCTGAGCGCGCTTGGCCGCCAGCAGATCGACCGGCCGCAGCCCGCGGGCTATGTCGAGGATCTCGAAGCGCTCCGTCTCGACCTCGGCCAGAAGCATCAGGGAGATTCTTCCGCCCTTCCGATTCGCGTGCTGGATCACCGCGAGAAACCTCTCGCGATCCACCTGCTCAAACGCGGCGAACTCGAGACGCCTGGCGAGGCCGTCGCGCCCGGCCTGCCGGAAAGATTCGCCGGTGGTTTCGATTTCGACTTCGCCACAATCCCACCGGAGCGCCATCGCAGCGCCCTCGCCGCATGGATCGCGTCGGACAAGAACCTCCTCACGGCACGCGTGATCGCGAACCGCGTCTGGCAATGGCATTTCGGCGAGGGGCTCGTGCCGACGCCGAACGATTTCGGCATTCGGGGCGAACGTCCGACGCATCCCGCCCTGCTCGACTGGCTCGCGATCGAGTTCGTCGCCCACGGTTGGAGCATCAAGTATCTCAATCGTCTCATCATGCTTTCGAGCACCTACCAGATGGCCGCGACCGCCGACGCCGCGACCCTCGAACGCGATCCCGCAAACCGGCTGCTCACGCGTTTTCAGCCGCACCGCCTACAGGCCGAAGTTGTGTGGGACAGCATTCGCGCCGCCTCCGGCACGCTCGATCGCACGATGTTCGGCCTGCCCATAGCGCCACCGCTCGACGAGCAGGAGCAAATTGGCAATCACCGTAAATGGCCCGCGAGCACGCCCGACGAAGCGAACCGCCGCGCGATCTATATCCTCGTGAGACGCTCGTTCCGTTTCCCGATGCTGGCCGCGTTCGACCTGCCGGACAACACCGCGAGCTGTGGCCGGCGCGACATCACCACCGTGCCGAATCAGGCGCTCACGCTCATGAACAACCGCACGATGCGCGAGCAGGCGGACGCGTTTGCCGCGCGGTTGCTCCGCGAGACCAAGGGCGATCTCGCCGTGTTGCCCGGGCGCGCGTGGCTCCACGCCTACGGTCGACCCATCGCGAATGACGAACGCGCCCGCGTCGCCGCGTCGCTGCGTGCGCGCGCCGACACCAAGGCCGCCGTCAGCGATCTGTGCCTCGCGCTCTTCAACACGAACGAGTTCATCTACCAGCAATAAAATTTTTCCATGAGTAGCCACCGCTGCCCCGGCCCCTTCGGCACGCCCCTCGACGCCACTTCGCGCCGCCACTGGATCACCCAGGTCGCCGGCGGCATGGGCGCGTGGGCGCTGCTGTCGCTGCTCGAACGCGACGGCCTCGCCGCGTCGCTCGCGCCCGCAATCTCCGGTGCCGACCGCGGCACGAATCCGCTCGCACCGAAACCGCCGCATTTCGCCGCGAAGGCCAAGTCGGTGATTTTCCTGATGATGGCCGGCGGCCCGAGTCAGATGGAGACCTTCGATCCGAAACCGCTCCTCAACAAACTGGCGGGGGAGAAAATGCCCGCGAGCTTCGGCAAGATTCCCGCGCAGTTCACCGACGTCACGCAGCAACCGCTGCTCGGCTGCAAGATCCCGTTCCGCGAATGCGGCGAGTCGCGGATTCCCATCTCGGACGCGTTTCCGTTGCTCCAGCGGCACGCCGACCGGCTCGCCGTCATCCGCAGTTGCCACCACGACGGCTTCAACCACTCGCCGGCGCAATACGCCCTCACCACCGGCATGACGCGGCTCGGTTTCCCGAGCATCGGGGCGTGGATCACCTATGGCCTCGGCTCGGTCGCCGACAATCTCCCGGCCATGGTCGTGATGACCGATCCCGACGGGAAAATCAAAGGCGGCACGCCGTGCTGGGGCAACGGCTTCCTCCCCGCCGTCTATCAAGGTTCACCCGTGCGGGCCACGGGCGCACCCATTCTCTACGTCAACCGCCGGCCGGATGAGTCCGCGGCGAGCCAGCGCTCGACGCTCGACCTCGCGCAGTGGCTCAACCGCCGCCACTCCGCGCAGACCAGCGCCGCCGCCTCGGAGCTCGATTCGCGCATCGCCGCCTACGAGCTGGCGTTTCGTATGCAGACGGCCGCGCCCGAGGCCACCGACATCATGCGCGAATCCGCCGAGACGCGGAAACTCTACGGCGTCGACGATGAAAAGACGCGTGACTTCGGCACGCGCTGCCTCATCGCGCGCCGGCTCACCGAGCGTGGCGTGCGTTTCGTGCAGGTCATCTCCGGCAGCGGCGACAGCAAGGATTGGGATCACCACGACGACGCCTACGAAGGCACGCTGCGCCAGGCGAGGAAAGTCGACCAGCCGATCGCGGCGTTGCTCCAGGATCTCGCGGCGCGCGGTCAGCTCGAGGAAACGCTCGTCGTGTGGTCGGGCGAGTTCGGCCGCACGCCGACGTCTCAGGGCGGCAAGGGCCGCGATCACAATCCGAACGGCTTCACCATGTGGATGGCCGGCGGCGGCATCAAGGGCGGCAAGATCATCGGCTCCACCGACGAGCTCGGCCTGCGCGCCATCGACGACAAGGTGCACGTCAACGATGCGCACGCGACGATGCTGTCGCTCCTCGGCCTCGATCACCGGAAGCTCACCTATCTCTTCCAAGGCCGCGAATATCGCGCCACCGACGTGGGCGGCGACAACGATCTCGCGCGGCGGCTGATCATCTGACGCATGAACGTTGCCCTCGCCCTTTCACTCGCCGCGCTGCTGCCCGCACTCGCGCTCGCGCAGGCCAACGCGCCCAAGCTCCCCGGCGTCACCTCGGCGATCCAGACCGCCCTCGACGCGCAGGAGATTTCCGGTGCCGTCACGGTGGTCGTCACCAAGGACACAGTGCTCCACCGCGCAGCGCTCGGATTCGCCGACCTCGCGGAGCAAAAGCCAATGCAGTCGGACACGATTTTCTGGATCAAATCGATGACGAAGCCCGTCACCGGCGTCGCGATCCTGCTGTTGCAGGACGAAGGCAAACTCAACGTCGACGATCCCGTCGCGAACTACCTTCCCGAGTTCAGCGGCTTGAAAACGCCCTTGGGCCAGCCGGCCAATCTGACCATCGCGCACCTCCTCACGCACACGTCCGGGCTCGGCGAAGGATTGGGTGAGACCGGCAGCGCCACGGATCCTGCGCGCACGCTCGCCGATCTCGTGCGGCAGGCGCTCGCGAGCCCCATGCAGTTCGAGCCGGGCGCGCGCTGGAAATACACGCAGTCGGGCATCAACACCGCCGGCCGCATCGTCGAGATCGTCAGCGGACTCACCTTCGATCGGTTTCTGCAGCAGCGGTTGTTCGATCCGCTCGGGATGAAGGACACGACGTTTTATCCGACCGCCGCCCAGATGCCGCGTATCGTCACCCGCTACACGAAAAACAAGGAGACGGGAAAACTCGAACCCGTCGCACCGCGCCCGGATATTCTTGCGCGCAATCGCCCGCCCCTCGCGACGTCGGGAATTTATTCCACGGGCCCCGACTTCGCGCGCCTTTGCCAGATGCTGCTCAACGCAGGGGAGTTCAACGGCCGGCGCTTCCTCCAGCCGGAGACGGTGAAACTGTTCTCGACGCCGCGCACCGGCGGGCTCAAGGCGGGTTTCGCACCCGGAACCGCGTGGGGCCTCAGTTGCAGTATCGTCGGCGAGCCACAAGGCGTGACGGCGATGCTTTCGCCCGGCACCTACGGCCACGGCGGCGCGTTTGGCACGCAGGCCTGGATCGATCCCGTGAAGGGCGTCGCCTACGTGCTGATGATCCAGCGAGAAAAATTCGGCACCCCCGGTTATCGCAACGGCGACGACACCGCGGTCCGGAAGGATTTCCAGCAGGCCGCGTGGGCTGCGCTCGCAAATCCAGTCTCCGATCGGTAATCCAGTTTCCAGTCGCTCGCACCCCGCTTCCTTTCCCCTATGACTCATTCCTCCCGCTACTCTTCGATCGCCGCCGTCCTCGCCCTGATCGCACTCAACTCCACCGCTTTTTCGGAACAGACCGGCACCGCCCGGCGCGTGCTCGCTGCGGATTCCTCCACCAAACTGCTCGCGATCGTTGGCGCCGACGGGACGCCCGAATGGGAAATCAAGGTGGGTGCGATCCACGACGCGCACCTTTTGTCCAACGGCAATATTCTGCTCCAGCAGGGTTGGACGAAAGTCCAGGAGGTGACGCGGGACAAGCAGGTGGTCTGGGAATACGACGCGGCGAAGGCGAACCCCGGCCAGCGCGTCGAGGTCCATGCGTTTCAGCGGCTCGACAACGGGCTCACCCTGGTCGCGGAGTCGGGGCCGGCGCGCATCATTGAGGTAGCCAAGGACGGCACCGTGAAGCACGAGGTGAAACTCAAGGTGACGAATCCCCATGCGCACAGCGACACGCGCCTGGTGCGGAAGCTCGCGAGCGGCAACTACCTCGTCGCCCACGAAAAAGACGGCTGCGTCCGCGAGTAT
This sequence comes from Opitutus sp. GAS368, assembly GCA_945871085.1. Taxonomy (GTDB): domain Bacteria; phylum Verrucomicrobiota; class Verrucomicrobiia; order Opitutales; family Opitutaceae; genus GAS368. The sequence goes on from CAMBVX010000101.1 coordinate 9,324, forward strand.
GATGCGGCGGGCAAGGTCGTCTGGGAGTTCGAGGTGCCCCTCTTTGGCAAGGAAAGGAAGGGCGGGCACGGACCGGAAGGTTTCGGCAATGCGCTTTACAGCGCCATCCGGCTCGCCAACGGCCATACGCTCATCGGTGCGGGCAACGGCCACAGCGTACTCGAAGTGACGCCGGCGAAAAAAATCGTCTGGAAAATCGAGCAGAACGATCTCCCCGGCATCACGCTGGCGTGGGTCACACGCGTGGCGCGGCTCGCCAACGGCAACACCCTCATCGGCAATTGCCACGCCGGCCCGGAGAATCCGCAGATCATCGAAGTCACGCCCGACAAGAAGGTCGTCTGGACGTGGAAGGACTTCACAAAATTCGGCAACTCCACGACGGTCGTGCAGGTCCTCGCCGACCGGAAATAGCGAATTGGCATGAGCATATTTGGCCGCGGTTTTCGCACGCCTTGGTTGGCCGTGTCCGTCCTGACCGGCGGGTGGCTGCGCGCCGCCGAGCCGTCGGCGTCGGGGATCGACTTTTTCGAAAAACGCATCCGCCCCCTGCTCGCCGACCGCTGTTACCAATGCCACAGCGCAGGCGCGGAGAAACTAAAGGCCGGTCTTCGGCTCGACAGTCGCGCCGGTTTCCTCAAGGGCGGCGACACGGGACCGGCCATCATTCCGGGAAACGGCGACGACAGCCTGCTCCTCCAGGCGGTGCGCTGGAAAGACGACGACCTCCACATGCCGCCAAAGAAAAAGCTCAGCGATCCGGAGATCGCGGACCTGGCCGCGTGGGTAAAGCTGGGCGCACCTTGGCCCGACGAGGATCATCCGCCGGCGGTCGTCGCGAAGCGGGAGTTCAAGATCACCGATCAAGATCGCGCGCACTGGGCGTTTCAGCCGCTGAAAAAACCCGCGGCGGCCGCCGTGAAAAACCGCGCCCACGTGGCGAATCCGATCGACGCCTTCATCGTCGCCCGGTTGGAGGCGAAGGGGCTGGCGCCCAATCCGCCCGCCAATTCGCGCGCGCTCATCCGCCGCGTCTACTACGACCTCACCGGCCTGCCACCTTCCCCGGGCGACGTTGAGGCGTTCGTCGCGGACACCGCGACGCGCGCGTGGGAAAACCTCGTCGATCGCCTGCTCGCGTCGCCGCACTACGGTGAAAAATGGGGCCGGCATTGGCTCGACCTCGTCCGCTTCGCCGAGACTAACAGCTACGAGGCCGACAGCCCAAAGCCCAACGCGTGGCGTTACCGCGACTACGTCATCCGCGCGTTCAACGACGACAAACCCTACGATCGCTTCATCCGGGAACAGCTCGCGGGTGACGAGCTCGGCGACGCCAACGCCGACAGCATCATCGCGACGGGCTACTATCGGCTCGGCATTTGGGACAAAGGTCCTCCGGACAAGGAACTCGCGCGGTATGACATGCTCGACGACATCGTCGCCACCACCGGCCAGGTTTTCCTCGGTCTGACGGTCGATTGCGCCCGCTGTCACGATCACAAGATCGATCCCATCGCGCAGCGCGACTACTACTCGCTGCTCTCGTTTTTTCACAACGTGAACGACTATAACAACGGTGGCCCGACCGACGAGGTGCCGCTGCCGCTCGCTCCCGGCGAGGCCGAGGACTCGACCCGGCTCAACCGCGAGGCGAACCGCAAGGAACTCGAGGTCGAGATCGCCGAACTCGAGGAACACTTCCGGCTGCTCGCCGTGCCCGATAAACCGCCCGCTTCAAAGCAGCTCCCCGGCCTCATCCGGAAAGAGGGCGCCCGCGTGTTGGGCGAGGAAACATTTCAACGCTACCAGAAGTTCCGGGCCGAACTCACGGCCTTGAATCGGGCCAGCGATGGCGCCGGCAAGGCGCTGGCGGTGACCGAAGCCGGCGCGAATCCGCCCGAGACCTTCATCCTCGAACGCGGCCATCCCGCGAACCGGGGCGAAAAAATCGCGCCGGCCTTCCTGCAAGTGCTCGCGCCCCCTGCTCCCGCCATCACCGCGCCGGCTTCCGGCAAATCGAGCGGGCGACGCACCGCACTCGCAAACTGGATCGCTTCGTCGGAAAACCAGCTCACCGCGCGCGTGATGGCCAACCGCGTGTGGCAGCACCATTTTGGACGCGGCCTCGTGCGCTCGAGCAGCAATTTCGGCACGCAGGGCGATACCCCGACGCACCCGGAACTGCTGGACTGGATCGCGGCGGAATTCATCGCGCGGGGTTGGAGCCTGAAGTCGCTGCATCGCCTTATCCTGACCTCACACGCGTATCGCAGGTCGTCGCGCCCGAGCGTGGCCTCCCTCGCCGCCGATCCGCGCAACGACCTGCTCTCCCACTTCGACATGCGCCGCCTCACCGCGGAGGAAATCCGCGACTCGCTCCTGGCCGTGACGGGAGCGCTCAATAAAAAGATGTCCGGCCCCGGCATCTACGTGGACCTCCCGAAGGAAGTGCTCGCAGGCCAGTCGCGCCCCGGCAGCGGCTGGGGCAAGTCCCCTCCCGCGGAACAGGCGCGGCGCAGCATCTACATTCACGTCAAACGATCTCTGATCACTCCCATCCTCGCGTCGTTCGATACCGCCGAGACCGACCACTCCACGCCCGTGCGTTTCACTTCTACACAACCGACGCAGGCCCTCGGGATGCTCAACAGCACCTTCGTCAACACGCAGGCGGCGCGCTTGGCCGAGCACGTCCGCCGCGAGGCCGGAGACGATCCTGCGCATCAGGTCCGGCTCGCCCTCGAACTCGTCACCTCACGTCCGGCTTCGGCGAGCGAGGTGCAACGCGGCCTGCAACTCATCGCATCGCTGCGCGAAAGGGACGCCTTGTCGCCGGCCGCCGCGCTCGGTGCGTTTTGCCTGCTCACCCTCAACCTCAACGAATTTCTCTACCTCGACTGAACGCATGAAACCCCAACAGCCAGGAAGCGCCGGGGATTTCTGCCGCCGCACCCGCCGCGAATTTCTTTGGGAAGCCGGTGGCGGATTCACCGGACTGGCGCTGACCGGATTGCTGTCGCTTGAGCGGTTTTTCGTCCCGCAGGCCAAGGCCGCCAGCGCCGCCGGCGGCTTCATCAATCCCCTCGCGCCGAAAAAACCGCATTTCCCCGCCAAGGCGAAAAGCGTGATCTTCCTGTTCATGTATGGCGGCCCCAGCCACGTGGACACCTTCGATTACAAGCCGCGACTCGTCGGGCTCGATGGCCAGACGATCGACGTAAAAACCTTTGGGCGTGGCGGAAAAAAGAACCAGGGCCGCGTCGTCGGACCCAAGTGGCCGTTCAAGCAATACGGCCAGTGCGGCAAACAGGTGAGCGACCTTTTTCCCCACCTCGCGACGTGCGTGGACGACATCGGATTCATTCACTCCATGACCGCCGACTCGCCTCTCCACGGATCGGCGATGTTGCAGATGAACACGGGGAAAATACTCTCCGGCAGCCCGTGCCTCGGCTCGTGGGTGAACTACGGTCTGGGCAGCGTGAGCGAGAATCTGCCCGGTTTCGCCGTCATGCTCGATCCGATCGGCGGGCCTATCAGCGGCGCGAAAAACTGGTCGAGCGGCTACATGCCCGCGAGCTTTGAAGGCACGGTCCTGCGCTCCGCCGGCGATCCGATCCTCGACCTCAAGTCGCCCGAAGGGATGTCCGGCCCGATGCAGCGGCGCCTCCTCGACACCCTGCGCGAGTACAACACCGAGCATGCGGCGGTCCGCGCCGACAACTCCACCCTCGCCGCTCGCATCGCCAGCTACGAGCTCGCAGCGAAGATGCAACTCCACGCCCCCGAGGCCGTGGATTTGAACAAGGAGTCCGCGGCAACCAAGGAACTCTACGGCCTGAGCGACCCCAAGACGGAAGAGTTCGGGCGCCGCTGCCTGCTCGCCCGCCGCCTGGTCGAGCGCGGCGTCCGCTTCATCCAGCTCTACGCCGGCGGCGCGCACAACGACGACAACTGGGATGCGCACACCAACATCGAGAAAAACCACAACTTCCACTGTGGGCGCACCGACAAACCGATCGCCGGCCTGCTCAAGGATCTCAAGCAACGCGGCCTCCTCGACAGCACGTTGATCATCTGGGGCGGCGAGTTCGGCCGGCAACCCACCGCCGAATATGCCCAGGGCACAGGTCGGGACCACAACGCCTACGGTTTCACCATGTGGATGGCCGGCGGCGGCGTGAAAGGCGGCGTCAGCGTCGGCCAGACCGACGAACTCGGAGCAGCGGCGGTCGGGGAGAAATTCCACGTCAAGCATCTTCACGCCACGGCGCTCACCCTCATGGGCCTCGATCCGGATAAACTTTCGTATTTCCATGGCGGCCTCGACCAAAAGCTCGTCGGCGTCGAAGGTGCCGAGCCGATCAAAGCGCTGTTTTGAACAACGCCCTTTTCCTTCCGCCGCGCGAATTTCCCATAATGTGCTCGCAGGTGTGGGTCGTCTCGCACAGTCACCGACCTGCCCCATGCCCCACCGACCCCGACCCTCACGCTGGTTCTGCCTGTTCGCCTTCGCCACCACGGTGCGCGGCCACACCCTCGCCGCCGCCGCCGCACTCCGCGTCGCCGCCCTTTAGGCCGGCCCCGAAATCATATTTCCCGCCGCCGTCGTGCAGGGCGTCCGCGTCGCCGCCGTCCGCGGCGACTTCACCTTCGAGGAAGCGCTCACGCGCATGCTGGCGGGCACCCAGCCCCCACTCTTCAATCCGCAAATCTCCGGGCGCTTGTCGCCCGTTTGAACCCGATCACCCCACCTGAATCCCCAGTCATTAAATCCGAGTCCATGAAATCTCCCCACACCCTGCTTGCCACCGTTTTCGGCTGGCTCGCCGCCACGGCCACCGTCGGCGCTCAAACCACCACCACCCCACCGAAGAGCGAGACCATCCAGTTGTCGCCTTTCGAAGTCTTGTCGGAAAAGGACCATGGCTACCGGGCAAACGGCACCCTTGCCGGCACGCGTCTGCGGACGGACCTGAAGGATGTCGCCGCCTCCGTCTCCGTCGTTACCAAGGATTTTATGAACGACATCGGGGCCAATAATCTCGCCGAACTCCTCGTCTATACGACCGGCACGGAGGTCTCCGGCCTCGGGGGAAACATGTCGAGCTTCGACGTCAGCGCCGGCGGCGTGGATCCGGAACAAGTCAACCGCCAACCCGCATCGGTCGTCCGTATCCGCTCCATCGGGTCAGGCACCACCGGCTCTGATCAAGCACGCGACTTTTTCACCACCGAAATCCCTTCCGATGGCTACAATATTGATCGGGTCGAAATCAATCGCGGACCCAACGCCATGCTGTTCGGGCTCGGTTCGCCCTCCGGGATCGTCAACGCCTCGCTCATCAAGGCGGGCCTGCTGCGTAGCGCGACTTCACTCGAGTCAAAGAACGGTCGCTTCGGCTCCCGCCGCGAGGTGCTGGACCACAATCAGGTGCTGCTCAAAAACAAGCTCGCCTTCCGTTTTGCCACGCTGACGGGCGAACAGAAATTCATGCAAAAACCGGCCTTTGCCCGGAACGAGCGTTACTACGGCACCGCCACCTACAAACCGTTTGCCACCACCACCGTCAAGGTCAGCACGGAGTATGGTCGTAACATCAACGCCAAACCCGAAAATTGGCTCCCGAATAGTCTCATCGGCAACTGGATTCAAATGGGGAAGCCGGCCTACGATCCGACCACTTCGCGCCTGACCTTTTTGGGCACGCCACCGGGTGTCAGCTCGATCATTTACCCGGGTGCGCTAACCAATGGCGCCTTCAATGGCGGGCGTAACGGCACCCTGACCGGCATGTTGACCGACGCGATTTATGTCGTGAACGAGAATCCCAATGTGCGCTCCTTGGGTGTCACCGGCTACAAGGAACGGGGTGTCATCGGCTACGAATTTAACAACGCGCGGCTGCATCAGAATTTCCTCACGACCCCCAATGCTACGAATCCACTGGTGCAGGACGGCATGGCGACCATCGGCAATCCGCAGGATTTTCTCCGACGTTTGAAAACGGGCCTGACCAGCGCACCCAACAGCACCAATTGGACGCCCACCAATATGACCTACAACTTCTGGAAAACTCCGCGGTATGTTGATACGGGCATTTTCGACTATTTCACCCAAATGATCGAAGGGCCCAACAAGCAGGAGCGTTCCCGGTGGAAGACCTACAACGCCACGGTCGAACAACGGCTCGGCCAGAATGCGGGCGTGGAGTTCGCCGCCGACTGGCAGTATCTGGACGCGTCATTCAACAACCCCAGCAACTACACCATCAACGTCGACATCAACACCAAGTTGCCGGACGGCGCGACGAATCCTAATTTCGGCCGCCCCTATTACAGCGCCGTCGGTTGGGCGGCATCCGAGACGCGCGACCGCAAAGGCGCCCGGGCCACGGCCTACTACGATCTCGATCTTCGGCCACACGCCCAAGGATGGTTGAGCAAGGTCCTCGGGCGGCATGTTTTCACCGGTAACATCACTTCAGCGGACTACTTCATCCAATCCTTCGGCGGTCGTTCCCTTTACAGCGGAACCGACTATCTGGATGCCGAACAAGCCAGCAACGCGGGCACGACGACGGTCGTCAACCGGGCCTTCTCGGCGGATAAGCGCGCGGTTTGGCCGCTCAACTATCTGGGGCCCTCCTTGGTCGGCTCGGCGGACGGGCGAAACGCCGGCATTCAAAACGTGCGCGTGAATACCAGCGCGAACGATTTTAGCTCCATTCTGACCCGCTACTATCAATCACCGGTCCTCAATTCGCAGGCCCCGGCGCAATGGCAGGACAAAGCATTTAACACGTATCATAATTCCAATGTCTGGGACTTCCAAGACGGCAACGGCCAATACACGATGAGCCGCCGGAGCAGTAAATCTCTCTCGAAGGTCTTGATCGCGAACAGCCGTCTGCTGGACGACAATCTCATCACGACGCTCGGCTGGCGCAGCGATGATTTTAAGGCCTACGATGCCGGCCCTCCCAATCGGGATGCGAACAGCAATGTTGCGCGGACCGACTATAAAAACTGGCCCCTCCTGCAGGCGGTCCATACTCAGGTCAACACGTTCAACTACGGGCTGGTTGGCCACGTCCCGCGATTTATCACCGAGAAACTGCCGCCCGGCGTCGAAGGTTCTCTCACCTATAACAAATCCGACAATAGCTCGCCCACGAGCCCGCGGACCGGTCTGGACGGCCAGGTGATTGCGGCGCCGACGGGCAAAACCAAAGAGTTCGGCGGCCGCATCGGTCTTTTTAAGGGTAGGCTCGAATTCCGCGTCATTAATTTCGAGACCACCGCCGGCAACTCGACCAATAGCAATCTACGCAACCCGCAGAATGCCATCCAGCGTCAAGTTAACACCACCTACCTGAATATCGCCGCGGGCGCGGCGAACCGCATCAACACGGACCCGCAACCCTATGACACGGGGTTGCCCAGCACTCCGGGCGCGGTCGCGGCCGTGAAGGCGTGGAACGACTTTTTCACCTCCCCGTATGGGAAGCAGTTCCTCGATACGTTCCTCTATAAGAACGTCGGCACGGCCGCGCAGACGCACGACGACCGGGTCGATACGGTGGTATCGACCTCTGACGTCCTCGCCAAGGGTTGGGACTACGAAGTGACTTACAACCCGACCAAGAATTGGCGGATTTCCGCGAACGCTTCCCAATCAGTCGCGATCCGCACCAACACCGGTGCGGCGCTCAATGATCTCGGTGATCGTATCACGGCTCTGATGCAGGGACCGGCCGGCACTATTCCCCAAGGCACCAACTCGACCAACGCGCTCCGGGACCAATTCGCTACCCAGGTGGTCGATATTAAAAAGGAACTTGCCCTCGATGGCAGCCCTTCCCCGGAAGCACGCAAATGGCGTTACAATATCGTCTCCAACTACACGATTGGCGAAGGCCTCCTGAAAAACGTGAAAATCGGCGGCGCCATCCGCTGGCAGGATAAAGTCGCGATCGGCTATCCGGTCATCAATGTGCCCATCGGGACCGTGACCTACAATCCGCTGAACGACGTGAAAAATCCGTATTACGGACCGGCCGAGACCAATTACGATGCGTGGATCGGCTACTCCTACCGGCTGCCGCGCAATATCCGTTGGTCGATGCAGCTCAACGTGCGCAATCTTGGGGTAAACCGGAAACTCATTCCGGTGGCGGCCCAGCCCGACGGATCCATCGCCGTGAACCGTATCGCCGAACCGATGACGTGGTCGCTGAGCAACAGGTTCGAGTTCTGAGGCGCTTTCAATATGAGCTTACTGGTCTTGAAGGTAGGAGCCCGCTTGCGGGCGATTTTCACCATGGGTCGGCGGCAGTCGCCGAAGGCTTTGTCGGACCGGACGCTCCAGCGTCCACTCCCGACCATCGCGGAACTATAATTTCCGACCGCGCAAGTAGTTTAGCCTCTCGGGAATGCTCCGGTTCTGACGCACCTATGCGCTTGACGCACATAATCGACGGCGCGAGGGTGCCGGCATGATTCAGGACTTCGCGTGTGAGCAGACGGCGCGGATTCACGCGGGTGAAGTTTCGCGCCGTCTGCCGCAGGCGATGCAGCAGGTGGCGCGGCGGGAGTTGCGGCAGTTGGACGCTGCGACCGGTCTGGATTTTCTGCGGATTCCGCCGGGCAACCGGCTGGAAGCGCTCAAAGGAACCCGGGCCGGGCAGCATTCGATCCGGGTCAACGACCAATATCGCCTCTGTTTTGTCTGGGACGGCGAGCACGCGCACGCCGTCGAGATTATCGACTACCATTAAGCCCATTCCCTCCATGAAAACGAAACGACTGCCGAACATTCACCCGGGCGAGATCCTGTTGCACGACTTCCTTGAGCCGATGGGCATCACGCGTTACCGCCTGGCGAAGGCGACGGGCATCCCGCAGGCTCAGGTCTTGCGCATTTGTGCGGGCACGCGGGCAATCACCGTGGAGACGGCCGTGAGGCTGGGCGTGTTCTTTGGAGTGGACCCACGGAACTGGCTGAATTTACAGCGCGCGTATGATCTGGAGGAGTTCGAGCGCACGCGCGGGGCGAAAGTGCGCAAAACCGTGGAGAAGTGGGCGGCGTGAAAACGAAGGACACGCCCACGTCGGCTGACGACAAGACCACCCTTGGGCGGCTCTTTCGTTCCGATCCAAAAATCGCCCGGACACATGCATGGCATCTGAACCTCGCGCCGCCACCGGCCAGCCCACTCACCACGCCATGACACCCGCCGCCCCTCACTCCCGGCAAAAACGCGAGATCGCCACGTCCTTCCTCAAGGGCCTCGACCTGCTCACGTTGCTCGCCCGCAACCCCGCAGGCCTGACCGTGCCCGAAATTCGCCAGCGCCTGAAGTTCCCGCGCACGTCCGTGCTCCGCATGCTCGGGACGCTGGAGCAGTTCGGCCTGATCGCGCACCATGAAAATGCGTGGGGCACCACCGAGCGGTTTCACGATTGGTGCAACCGTGACATGTATCGGGAAATCAAGGAACGCCATCACCGTGCACTCCACGCCATCGCCGGTGAGCTCGACGAACTCGTCGAGCTCGGTCTCGGCGAGGGTCGCGGCGTGCGCTACATCGACTGGGTGCAGGCCGTCCATCCCATCACCATTGATCCGCTCAAGAGCGCCCTCTACCCGCTGCACCGCACCGCGACCGGCAAGCTCCTGCTCTCGCAGCGGCCCGATCTGTGCGCCGCCCTGACCGATCGGCGGTTGCTCGCCGAGATCGACGAGGCGCGCCGCACCGGCATCGCGTGGAATCGCCGCGAATCCGATCCCAACATCATCGCCGTCGCCACCTGGGCGGAGCAACCCTCGGCGGTGACCCCGGTCATCTGCGTAAAGTGGCCGTTCTTCCGTTTTACCGAGGCGAAGGCCCGCAAGGCGCTCGCGGCAATCCGCCGTCACCTCGGCTCGGTTTGACCGCACTCGGTCTGCCGTTGGCGGAAAAAATCTGTCCGCAATACGGACAGGGGCGATTCCGCTTTTGACCGCCGCCCCACAGGCGACTCACAAAACGGGCCTACCCCGATGAATATACCCTCGTTTCTCACCTCGATTCGTCGCGTGACTCTCGCCGTCGCGCTCGCCCTGTTCGCCGCACCTTTTTCCCCCGCCCAATCCCTCGCCGCCGGCATCGTCGAGGGCCGCGTGCTCAATCTCCGCAACGGCGA
>CAMBVX010000102.1 GCA_945871085.1 Opitutus sp. GAS368
GAGCGAATCGCCCCAGCGGGCTTGTTCGACGTGGAGGTAGGCGCCGAGGTTGTCGAGTTCGTTGCCCAGGGTGACGCGGTCGTCTTCGCCACGCACGAGGGCGACGCGGCAGAAGTTGGCGAGGCGGAGGGTCATGTCGGCGGCGGCGCGTGGGGTGGAGAGCGCGAGGCCGTAGATGGAGTTGAGCGCGTTGTAGAGGAAATGAGGGTTGAGCTGGTAACGGAGGACCTCGAGGCGGGCCTTCTCCTCGGCGAGACGGGCGGAGATTTTTTCGTCGAGTTCGAGCCGATTGAGACGGGTGAGCTCGACGTTTTGCCGGGCGAGTTCGCCGGTGCGGGCCGCGACGAGGGCTTCCAATTGCTCGTTCCGGCGGTGCAGGGCCCGTGTGCGCAGGCGGAAGACGCCGGCGATGGCCAGCAGGGTGAGTGCGGTGTAGCCGGCCTGCGCGGGGCGGCTGAGCCACCACGGCGGAGCGATGGTGAAGGCGAGGGTGTCGGGGCGGCTCTCGCGGTCTTCGATGTCGCGGGCCTGCACATGGAAAACAAAATCGCGGTAGGGCAGGGCGGTGAACTCGCGCCAAGGCGTGGCGGACCAGCTGCTCCACGTGTCCTCCAAGCCGGCGAGGCGGGTGCGGTAAACGGTGCGGATCACGCCGCGGTGGTCCGGCGCAAACCCGGGTGCGGCGAAAGTGAAGCGGAGGGAATTTTGGGTGTGGGCGAGGTGGACCGGTGGGACCGGGGTGAGGGCGGGTGCGGCTACGCCCGAGCCGACCTGCAAGACTTCGCCGGAGGCGGTGGTGAGGCGGCGCACGGCGGCGTGGAAAGGCGCGGGCGGTTGCGCGGGGCTCCACGAGGGATCGATCGAGACGAGCGTTTGGCCGCCGAGCCAGACGGTGCGGGTGGCGGCGTCGGCATAGAGGGTTTTCGCGACGACGGTGCGCAGCGGACCGGTGGGCACGGCAGGGGCTGGTGGGCTGGTCTCGGTCGGAGGTGTCCGCCGATGCACCGTGACGTGCGGCGAGCCGTCGAGAATCGACCACCGGTCGCGCTCGGCTTCGACGGTCGAAACTCCGAGATGGGAGGGCGCTTCGGCGATGTCGGCGTCAGTCGCCCAGCGGGCGGCGGCACGGTCGGAGTCCGCAGCCGGCTGGTCGCGCATGGCCCGGATCTCGTCGCCCAGGTTGATCAAGGGAAAGGCGGTGCCGCCCGGCAGGCGGCGCCCGGAGTCGAAGAACTCCGCGGCGGCGTCGACCCGGGCACCGCGGCGAAAGTCCACGCGCCAGGCGCCGCTGCCCGGATAGCCGAAGGCCCACAGCCAGCCCTCGCGATCTTCGAGCACGGCGCGGACACTGCCGGGGGCACTCGGCACGAGACCCTCGTCGTGCCAGCGGTTGCCGTCGAAACGCAGCAGGCGAAGGCCGGTGACGCTCGCGCCGGCGAAATATCCGGGCGAGTGGCGGAGGGCGGTGAGGCCGTTGAAGGATTGGCGCAGGGCGACGATCGCGCGGTCGTCCGGGGTAATTTCGTAGAGAAACTGGCCGGTGCCGAAGAGGCGGTCGCCGATGCTGAGGAGCGACTTGAGGCCGGAGGGCAGACCGGCGACGGAGTGAAAGCGGCCGGTGGCATCGTCGCGCCAGGCGAGACCCAAGTAGTGGGCGATGTAGAGCCGCGAGCCGTGGCGGAGGAGTGCACGCGTGGCGTCGAACGTGCCCTGGGTGGCGAAGCGGGCGTCGATTTGCAGGCGCGCGATGCCGTCCAGACGCGCCAGCCAGAGGCCGCCCTGGTTGTCGGTCGCGAGATGGTCGATCCGGCTGCCGGGCAGGCCGTTGGCGGAATCGAGCAAGACGGAGGGTGCGCCGGAGGCCTCGAGGATGAGCAGTCCGCGGCGCGGAAAAGCAAACGCCAGGCGTCCGTCGGGCAAAAACGCCGCGGTCGTCGCGCTCTCGCGGGCGAACTCGGCGGCGGCACCGTTGGGGAGCGGTTCGAGGGGCGCACTCCGCGAGGGCCACCGCAGCGGACCGATGTTGGTGAGAAACACCGCACCTTGACCATCCGGGGCGGGTCGCGCGGCGAGGAGGCGCAGGGTGTCGGCGATGGCGGGATTGGGACTGCTGGGGGCGGCGGCGACGGGGACGATCGCGCCACCCTCGAGCACGGCCAGACCGCGCGAGCCGAGACTCAGGTGCAGGGCGCCGTTGAGCCAAAAGAGCCCGTTGATGTTGGTGGCTCCCGTGGCCCAACTGCGGGCGGAACCATCGTGGCCGAAGTAAACCAGACGCGACGGACTCGCGAAATAGACGCCGTCGGGTGCGGCCGTGCCGAGGTAGAGGCGACCAAAAATTCGTTCCGCCGCGGGTAAGCGGGCCGCCATATCGACCGACTGCAATTCGCCGCGCGCATCGGGCCGCAGCACGGCGACTTGGTTCGAGCCGCCGAACCAAACGGTGCCATGGGTATCGACGACGGCGATGGGCACCACGCCTCCGTCGGGAAACGAGATCAAGCGCCAACCGGCACCGTCGAACTCCAGCACCCCGGAACTGTTGGCGACGTAGATGAAGCCGTTCTGCGGATGCTGGACGATGTGGTAGTTGATCGGGTTGCCGCCGTAGTCTTCAGCGGCCCACGTGGTGAGAAAGGGTGCGCCGGTGAAGCGGGGGTTGGGCAGAGCGGGCCGCACCGGTTCCGCAGCAAAAGCCACCGTCGCAGCCAGGACGGCGGCGACGGAGCACGCAGCGGCGAAGAAACGGACGCAGGGCTCCATGCGCCCAGCGAGGCGCGCCCACCCCAAAATGGCGAGACCGGAGCTCACGGCGGGCGCAGAATGAGGACAGCGGCGCGCCAGCTGCGCCGGAGTTTCACTACGCCGCCGGGAATCACGCGTAATACCAATCGCCCAAATGATTCAGACTTTGATTTGCCGGGTAGCCGCGAGCGCCAGCGAGTGGTGATCCGTCCACTCGCTGGCGCTCGCGGCTACCGAAACGTCCAGCGTTCAAAGGACGTTGGTATAAGCTACGCACCGGGATTCCGCTGGGCCCGGCCCTTTGCGTTGCTCTTCCCTCAACGCGACGAGATGGCCGTCGGGACCCCGCCCGCATCCGATCCACGGCTCGTGGTCCGGCCGCTTTGCGATGAGTTGCGGCGGGTGTTCGTTCATGGCGCCGCGCGCGATCATCGCCCCGTGGACGTCGTCGAGATCCGTCACATTATAAAATGCAAAATCGAATTGTTGCCGACCTCGCTCGCACCTTGCGCGGCAAAACAGGCCACGTTTCTTCTTTTCCCGAAAATGAGGCTAGGGGACGCGCCGCGCGGGCGGCGACGATCTCGTGGACGATGGGGTGGCCCTGGTTCAGGTGATTTCCCGCCGATTCAGGCGCGGGCCGATCCGATCCACGCGCTTTCGGTTGCGGCTACCGGAGAACCGTTACGCGAGCAAGCGCGCGCAGAGTGTGAGGAGGCGGGCGCGGAGGGGTTCGGCGCGGGCGGTGAAGGCGCGCTGGTGGGCCTCGTAGTCGGCGCGGCCGGTCACGGTTTCGATCGTGATCGGGGCGAAGCCGAGCGCGCGGAGATCGTAGGGACTCGCGCGCATATCCACTTCGCGGATGTCGCGGGCGAGGGCAAAGCAGTCGGCGATCAACTCACTCGGCGCGTGCGGCGCGAGTTTGAAGGACCATTTGTAGAGGTCCATGTTGGCGTGGAGGCAGCCGCTTTGTTCGAACTGCGGGACGGTTTCACGGGCGGGCGTGAGTTTGTTGAGCGAACGCGCGGGCGGAGTGAAAAAACGAAACGCGTCGAAATGGGAGCACGTGATGGGCGAGGCTTCGACGATGCGTGCGAGCTCGTCCGGCGCGAAGCGGAGCGGGTGGGCGTTGTGGCGGACTTCGTCGGGGGTCTGGCGGTAAACCATCGCCCACTCGTGCAAGCCGTAACAGCCGAAGAAGGCTGGGCGGGATTGGGTGGCGCGGAGGAGCGCGCGGAGCCACTCGACGTATTCACGGCGGGAGGACGGGAGCGGGGCGAGGGCGACGGCGGACGTGCTGTCAGCGAGCCCGACTGCGCGATATTCGGGCCAGCGGAGAAATTCGCGGGCGGATTCGCCGACGAGGGCGATGTCGGGGCCCGGATGCCAGCGTTGCAGCCACGCGGGGCGGAACGAGTAGTAGTTAAACAAAAAATCGTAGACAGGATGTTTCTCGCCGCGCGACGTGCGGGCCCGCTGCGCATCGGTCCAGACGCGGACCCGGGCCTCGTGCGCGGCGGCGCGGGCGTGCCAGGCGGGTTCCGGGAGGAGGAACGGAGCGACTGGGGAAGGATTGAGCGTGGCGGCGGACATGGGCTGGCGGAGGCCGCCAAAGAGGCACAAAAAGTGCAAGAAGGGGAGGCGAACTTTGGTGGTGGCTGGCTGGCGGGAGCAATTCCTGGCGGGTGGTTCGCGGGGAGGGAGGTTTTCCTGCGGCTCACGCACGGCGACCGGAGTGTCGCCGCTCCGTCGGGCGCGTGACCTTTCTGGATACGGACAAGCAGGAAATGGGTCGCACGCGACCGGCCGACGAGCGGCAGCCCGACGACGGGGACATCAGAAGTTTCGCTCGATGGACTGGCCGGGGTTGAGCGGGCGCCAGGCGGCGCCGAATTCACGGAGGGCGAGGCGGACGCGGGTGAGATCGGCGGCGGTGGTGGCGGGCGGTGGAACGCGGCGGCGACGACAGGCGGCGGCGAGTGTTTTCGCGAACGCGGCGTGGTCGGGAGCGCCACCCCATTGGGTGGCTTCGAGGCATTCGACGAGTGCGGCGGCTTGGAGCAATTGGGTTCTTTTTTTTGGAGCAACACCGAGGTCGTGGAAGGTAGCGCCGGCGGCGACCCGGCCAAAAAACGCGTCGCGCCACCCGAGCGTGGTCTCGACGACAAAATGAAACGCGTCGTGCGGGAGGATGCCTTGGCGGGGCAGGTCATGGCGCGCCGTCGTGCCGTCGGCTCGCTCGCAGATGAGCGTGTCGGCGGGGGCGGAAGGCGCATTTTTAGTGAAACGAACGAGCATGGAGTGGCGGCGGGCTGTAACCTATTAGGTTACAAAAGCGGGCGGACGGTTATTTCTGAGGAGCGGGAAATTTAAACGGATAGTGCTCTTCGACAAACAGCGTGAGGACTTCGGCGGCGATTTTGGTGAAGTGGGCACGGTTGGCGGCGGTGTCACGGAGGCCGACGCGGTGGCATTCGATCTGCAGGCCGTCGACTTTTGGGGTGTCGGGCGCGGCGGCGTGTTGGCGGACAATGTAGCCGCCGGCGAAGAAAGGGTTGTGACCGGGCTGCGGTTCTTGCGGGCTGGGGACGGCGCGGATGCCGCGAGCCGCGAAGAGATCGCCGAGGCTGCGTGGGCCGCGGAGGAGGGCCGTAGGGCTGCCGCCAAGACGCGCGGCGAGATCGCGAAGCGTGGTGAGCGTGATGAGACCGGAGGCGGCGAAGGCGGCGTCGGTTTGGTTCAGTTGTTTGGCGTCGAGGGCGTAGCCGAGTTCGAGGCGCGGGATCGCGTGAGCGTGGCCGTGAAGATCGATGAGGAAGGCGAAACCGTGGCGAGCGACAGCGACCGCGAGAGCTTCGCGGATGGACGCGTGAAATTCTTTCCAGGCGCGCTCGGCCGTGGGGTTGCCCTGGGCGGCTTCGACGATCTCGCGGTTGGGGTCGAGTTTGCTGCGATGGAGGTGGCTCGCGACGAGGTGCACGTGGTGGCCGGTGCGGGCGAAAAACGCCGCGGCGACGTCGCGGGCGAGTTCCTGGGTGTTGGCGTCCATGGTGGTCACGCCGTTGGTGCGGTCCGGAATGGGGTCGGGCTTCAGGCGTCCGCCGTGGGGTGAGGTGAGAACGAGGGGGAGATCGCCGGCGACGTATTCGATGTAGCGTTCGGTGCCGTAGTAGGACTGGCCGGGGATTTTTTCCGGTGGCGGCGCGGCGAAGGTCGGCGGAACGATGGAGAGGAGGGAAAGGGCCAGCGCGGTCAGGAGACGGAGGGAGGAGGGCATGGGCGAGAGGCGGCGTTAAAAAAATCGGCGGTTGGGAAACCGCCGCTCCGTCGGAAAATCAGGAGCGCAGGAGGAGACGGCGCACGCCTTCGATCGGCGGTGCGGTGATCGGGGTGAGCGGCAGGCGGGTGCGCGGGACGAGGGCGGCGGTGACGGTGGCATTGATCAGCAGCGCGCCGCTGAGGCCGGTGGGAATCGAGCCGAGCGAGGCACCGGGGAAAAGTTTTGTGGCGACGCGATGGGCGAGGTCGAGGAGTTCGCCGGCGGATTCGATGAGCACTTGATGGGCGGTGTGGTCGCCCTCGGCGGCGAGGTGGAGAATGGCGGGGGCGAGGGCGGCGATGATACGGTTGGGCTCGGCGTGGGAATAATAAAAACGGGTGATGGCGCGGGCATCGGCGGCGTCGCCGAGTTGGGTGTGGTCGCGGACGGTGGGCCCAAGGCGCGAGGCCGGGAGCCAGCCCTGGAGTTCGAGGAGGGCGCGCGAGATGGCGCGGCGGCCGAGTTCGTAGCCGCTACCGGGATCGCCGAAACGCCAGCCGGTGCCGCCGGCGTAGTGGATCGTGCCGTCGGGTGCGCGGGCGGCGACGAACGAGCCGGTGCCGGCGTGGATCACAAGGCCGGGAGCGCCGTGGGTGGCGAGTTCGAGGGTGGGCAGCGAATCGATGGCGGCGGTGACGCGGCCGAAGTCCGTGAGGGACGCCGCGAATTCCGACCAGAAGGTGGGAGCGCCGGACATGAAGAGCAGCGTCGCGGCGACGCTGCTCGTTGAAGAGGGACGTGGAAGATGAAGAGCGAAGGCGGGGGAAGAGGTCAGCGCGACGAGGGCGTCGGTGACGATGAGGCGGGCTTGCTCGGGGCCGACGACGTTGGGATTGCAGCCGGGGGCGAGGTGGTGCGCGACGATGGTGCCGGACGCATCGACGAGGATGCATTCGGTTTTGGTGCCGCCGCCGTCGACGCCGATTTTGTAGATCATGAGGACTGAATTTTGGACACAGAGATCACGGAGGAGACACCGAGGTCACAGCGCGGTGGAGCCGCAACCAAACCCCAAACAACGGAGGGATGGCCACAAAAAGCACAAAAAGACGCAAAAAAGGAACCACTGCTTTTGTGCTCCTTTGTGCTTTTTGTGGCCGATCTGCCTTGGCCAATTCCTCGCAGCGCAACACGAATTTAGAACCACGTAATGCGGACTTTATCCCGGACTGCGCCGGGAAAAAGAGGCTTCGCGGCCGCGAGGCCCCTACGCTGAAAATTTTTCTGTCCTTAATTTTTCTGTCTTCCCTGCCTCTTGATCCAGACGCTTTCGACAGAAAGATTTTGGACAGAAAAATTTCCAAAACCCGCGCTGCCCCTGGATTTTGAAACGCGGAGGAGAAACTCGCTCTCTCCGCGAGCTTCGCGTTAAATTCGGGTGCGATCATTGAGACAAACAGGTTGGTCTCTACGTGCGGATAGTTAGAAGGACGATAAAAAGCACTTTTGGATCGGTGGACTCGGAGCAGGCTGCGTGGCGGCTGTGACGGACCCAGACTTACGCGAGCTGCTTGCTCAGGCGGTGTTTGTATTTCGCGCCGACGGCGCGGTTGTGGTCGATGGCGCCGGGGATGTTTTGGCTGCGGAGCACGGGGAGGTCGTGGTGGTTTGCTTTGAGCCATTCCATCGTCGAGAGCATGAGCCAATTGAGGATCGAACCACCGATGAACGTGCTCGTGGGGCCGGTCGCGATTTCGGGCGTGAGTTGCATGAGGGTGTCGCCGGGGACGCCGCCGTTATCGAGCGTGTAGTCGCAGATCGCGTGGAGATTTTGGCCGCCGGGGTGCACGGTCTTCGTGGTGGTGGACATCGAGAGCGAGCAGAGGCCGACGACGACGCAGCCCTTTTTCTTGGCGTGGAGGGCGACTTCGAGGGGCGAGGAATTTTTGCCGGAGTTGGAAATGACGATGACGACTTCGCCGGCGCGGAGTTCGTATTGGCGGTCGTAGCGTTCAACGAGTTTGGTGCCGTAGCCGACGAGATTTTCGATGAAGCCGGCGGTGGGGTCGGTGATGGCGGTGATGCAGACGAGGCCGCCGGCGCGGCCGACGATTTCGCGGGCGATGATTTCGCTGTGGCCGGAGCCGAAGGTGTGGATCACTTCGCCACGGGCGACGGAGGCACCGAGGATGGGCGCGAGCGCGGCGAGGGTAGCGGCGTTCTTATCGCGGGCGGTGGCGAGGAGTGCGAGGCAACGGTCGTAGTAGGCAGAGGAGAGAGGTGACATACGTCAGAAGATAGAGGGAGGGAGAGACGGAGGGAAGGAGGGAAACGGGCATCGGGCAGCACGCGGAAGTTTGTCACTTAATAAGTGACAAATGGCGTGGGTGGCGCGGGGGGAGAAACGGGCGTTGCGGCGGCCGGGTGAGCCCGTACGGTCGCGCCCATGATTCGTGGGATCGATCACCTTAACATCGTCGTGGCTGACATGGCGCGGGCTTTGGCGTTTTACGTCGGCGTGCTGGGTTTCACCAAAACCAAGGAGGCCCACCTCGAGGGCGAGTGGATCGAAAAGATTGTCGGGCTGCGCGGGGTGCGGGCGCACGCGGTGTTCATTGTGTCGCCGGGGGGCGAGCCGCGGATCGAGCTGCTGCAGTATCATGCGCCGGTGGGCGTCGCGCTGGCGGAGAATTCGCGGGCGAACACGCGCGGGCTGCGGCATTTCGCGCTGCGAGTGGACGACATTGCGACGATGACGGCGACGTTGCGCGCGGCGGGCGTGGAGGTGTGGGGTGAGCCGACGCCGGTGCCGAGCGGCGTGGTGAAATTTGAGGCGGGCAGCGGCGGGAAGACGCTGATTTATTTTCTCGATCCGGATGGGGTGATCGTGGAATTGGCGGAGTATCGGTGAAGGGAAAAACGCGCGGGCAAGCGTCGGCTCACCGCACGATTGCCACGCTGATTGAGCCGAAGACGTCGCGTTGTTTTTGGGCGTAGAATTCGAGGGTGCGGTAGTTTTGAGTGTAGGCGAGGTGGAGCGAGCCGAGGTAGAGCGCGAGGCCGAAGCTGGCATCCACCACGAGCGGGCGTTTGCGCACGGTGCGGGTGCGGTGGAAGAGATTTCCGTCGAGAAAGGCGTCGCGGGCGACGAGCCGGGCGTCGGCACTGGCGAACAGGAAGGCGCTGAAGCCGCGGATTTTGTCTTCGCCGCCGCCGGCACTACGGATGAGGTCGGGGCCGAAATCGTCGGGGACATTCCAGCCGGCGCGGAGGAGAGGGCCGCCGTGGAGGTTGGTCGAGATGTTGCCGAGATTGACGCCGAAGCGGCGGATGAGGTCGTAGGAAAATCCGGTGTCGGGCAACGCGGAGGTGGAGTTGCGCCGCGCGCGGTAGCGCCAGTCGTAGGCGAGGACGACGCCGGGCTCGTTGCGGAGCTGGTGACCCCAGCCGTCGGCGTGGGCGACCTGGATGAGGTCGTGAAAACCATTTTGGATCTGACGACCGAGCGCCATGGGGCCGAGGGCTCCGAGTTGGAGTTCGATCGTTTGGAAGAGGTCGATTTCCTGCCGCTGAAATGCGACGGAGCCGTAGAGCCACGCGGCGTAGGGTCGGTCGTTGGGTTGGGGTGCCGTGGTGTGGATTTCGGTGGGGGTGTAGATGTTTTGGCCGAGGGAGAACGCGAGTTTGAGGTCGACGGGTTGGCCGTGGACGGAGGGCGGCTCAAACACGCGGAGTTGGCGGCCGAAGTCGTCGAGGGTGCGGTAGAGCGCCGACGGGAGAGCATGAGGGACGGTGCCCGCGACGGTGAGTTTGGCGCCGTTGGTGTAGTGGCGATCGGTACCGGCGAAGTAGCGGTCGTTTTCGGAGTAGAGCGTGACGGAGTGGTTCACGCAGCCGGTGAGGGCGGCGCAGACCAGGGTCGCGCCAAGGAGATGACCGAGCGTCGGGCCAGACCACGTCATCGAGATGGCGGAGCGGTGTCAGCTTTCCCAACGCCCGTAGATCCCGCACGGGAGAACTTTGCCGTCGTGCTTGATGGGCAGGCCGACTTCGCCAGCGGTGATGCTGCCGCCGCGGCCGTGGAGGAGTTCGCCGAGGAGATTCGCCACGACCGTCGGCGAGAGGCGGGCGGTGTAGGCGTTGATCAAAAAGAAAAGCGGCTGCGGGGTGAGGAGCGCGCGGCACTCGGTGAGGAGCGGCCAGAGGTGCTCCTCGAGTTTCCACATTTCGCCGGTGGCGCCGCGACCGTAAGTCGGCGGGTCCATGATGATCGCGTCGTAGAATTTGCCGCGTTTCTGCTCGCGGCGGACGAATTTCAGGCAGTCGTCGGCGATGTAGCGGATCGGGGCGTCGGCGAGGCCGCTGAGGACGGCGTTTTCCTTGCACCATTTCACCATGCCTTCGGCGGCGTCGATATGGGTGACGCTGGCGCCGGCTTTGGCGGCGGCGATGGTGGCGGCGCCGGTGTAGCCGAAGAGGTTGAGGACGTTGACGTCGCGGCCGGCGGCGCGGGCGGCTTTGATTTTGGCGGAAAACCACTCCCAGTTGACGGCTTGTTCGGGAAAGAGGCCGGTGTGTTTGAAGGAGGTGGGATGAATCTTGAAGGTCAGGCCGAGGGGTTCGTAGGCGAGTTTCCAGTGGTCGGGGATGGCCTGGTGGAATTCCCATTTGCCGCCGCCTTGGTCGCTGCGGTGGTAAAAGCCATCCCAGTTTTCCCAGCGGGTGCCGACGGCTTTTTGATGGCGAGGCCAGATGATCTGCGGGTCGGGACGGACGAGGGTGTGGGCGCCCCAACGTTCCCGTTTCATCCCGTCGCCGCACTCGAGGAGTTGGTAGTCGCGCCAGCGGTCGGCGACGATGAGAGCAGGGCGAGAGACGAGGGCGGACATGGGTGGTGGTGAGGCTGGACGGAGCGGAGCGAGTGTCGCGCGAGGCAAAGCCGGGGGCCCGCACCTGTCGAGCAGGGGTTTTCGGTAGGGGTGAGACTCGCGCTAGACTGCGCGTGGACGGTTGATCTTCGGTGCTAGGGTAAACGCACCGGGTCCTTGACAGTAGTAAGCCTTACATTACCCACGTGACCCTTCATCCCCACGCTTATGAAAAAAACCCAACTCCTCCGGGCCTCCGTTGCCCTCCTCGCTGCCGCTTTTAGCGGGGCGAATCTGTCCGCCGACGTCGTTGAGACGAAGAGCGGTGCCCGTATCGTCGGCAAAGTTTCCAAGATTGATGGCGGCTCGGTCGTCGTCTCCACGGACTATGCCGGCGCGATCACCATCAAGCAGAGCGAAGTCACTTCGATCACGACCGATGCTCCGGTGGCCGTGCGCCTCGCGAGCGGCACGCGCATCGATGGCAAAGTTTCGAGTAACGCCGGCGCGGTGCAAATCGCCGGGGCCGATGGCGTCATCTCGACCACCGTCGACAAAGTCGCGGCGAGTTGGGCGGCTGGTGGCAAAGATCCGGCCGTCGCGGCGCTCGAGCGTGGCTGGGCCTACGAGGCGGCCGTTGATGTGGCCGGCAAGACCGGCAACAAAGAACAGCTCGCCACGGGTTTTTCGTTCCGCGCGACGCTCGCGGGGGCGCAAGACACGTTGCAGTTTTACACCGCCTACGACCGCCAGGTGTCCGACGGCGTGAAGTCCGCCGATCAGTTCAAGGCCGGCATCGACTACGCGAACAATTTTTCCGGTGCGAAATCCTGGTATGTGCGCAATGAAGGCGGTTTCGACCGCGTGAAGGACATCGAACTCTACGACGTCGCGGCGGTCGGTCTCGGCTACGACATCATCAAAGCCCCGAAGCAAACCCTCACGGGCCGTGCGGGTTTTTCGTTCCGTTATGCCGGCTACAAAAATCCCAAGACGACCGATGTGAAGAGCGCCGGTTTGGACTTCGGTTTCGCCCACCGCCTCCAGCTGGACAACGCGGTGTTGGTTAATCGCCTCTCCTACGTCCCGACCTTTGAGGACTTCGCGAACTTCGTGCTCACCCACGAGAGCGCCCTCGAGCTGCCCCTGCTGAGCACGCAGTGGAAGGTCCGCCTCGGCGTGGCCAATGATTATAATAGCCAACCCGGCAAGGGCGTGAGTCGCCTCGACACGACCTACTTCACCCGCCTGGTGCTGAGCTGGAAGTAAACCGCTCGAGAAAACTCCACGCGCTCGAAAGCTCGTGGCACGCTTGGCGGAATAATCCGCCGCCCACGGCCTCATCTTGGTATGAGGCCGTTTTTATTTTTAGCCGCCGCGTTGGCCGGTTCGTTGGGTTTCCTGGTCGGGCGTGCGGCCGAACCGACGCGTTTTACGAGTGGACCGGCGCGAGTTTCGCTCGTCGAACTCTACACGAGCGAAGGCTGCAGTTCGTGCCCGCCGGCCGAGCGATGGCTGGGGCAACTCCGTGACGCGCCTGGATTGTGGCGCGACTTTGTGCCCGTGGTGTGGCACGTCGACTACTGGAATCGCCTCGGGTGGCCGGATCGGTTTTCAACGCGCGAATTTACCCGGCGCCAATACGATACCGCCGCCGCCTGGGGCACGAACTCGGTCTACACCCCATGCTTCGTGCGCGATGGCGTCGAGTGGCGCGCTCGCGAAGTGCCGCGTCCAACCGCGCCACGGAGTGCGCAGGTGGGCACGCTCACGGTTGCCTACGACGGAGCGACGCTGCGGGCCGAATTTGTGCCCGGGGCAGCCGAGGCGCGAGGGGGCGCTGCGTGTGAAGTCCACGCGGCGATTCTCGGCGGGAGTATTGTTTCGAAAGTTACGTCTGGCGAAAACCGTGGCGAAACGCTCAAGCATGAATTTATCGCGCTCGCGTTGAAACAAGGTGTGCCCGGTCGCGACCTCGCGCTGGCGGTGCCCACGGTATCCGGCGTGCCGCGCCACGCGCTCGCCGTGTGGGTGACGCGCCGGGGCTCCCACGTGCCGATTCAGGCGACGGGAGGTTGGCTCGATTAAAGTGGAGCCCGGCCTCGGGCTGGGCGAAGTCCCGGTGGCCTTTTGGCATCTTTTCGGTTGAACCCTTTCGCGGGTAGCGACGTCATACCGCACGTGAAATCCCGCCTGCTTCCCCTCCTCGCGGCCGCTCTGCTTGCGCCGCTCGTTTCCTCGCTCGTCGCCGCTCCCGACGCCAAAGTCACCCGCACCGATGATCGCGTGCGGGTCGAACTCGGGGGGCAGTTGTTTACCGAGTATCTTTTTAAGGGTGGACCGCGGCCTTATTTCTATCCGGTCCTCGCGGCCGACGGCACGCGGCTGAATCGCGATTTCCCGATGAAGAAGGACACGCCCGGTGAAGAGCCCGACCATCCACATCACCGCTCGTTGTGGTTCACGCATGGCGATGTGAACGGCGTCGATTTTTGGGCCGAGAGCAATGGCCCGAAGCAGGGCACGATCATCAACGATTCGGTCAAGGCGAGCGCCGCCGGCAGCACGGCCACGATCGAATCCCGCAATCGTTGGGTCAATGCCAGCGGAGCGGTGCAGTGCACGGACGAGACGACCGTGCGCCTCAGCGCCATCGCCGATGGCCGCCAGCTCGACTATGAGGTTACCCTCAAGGCGCCCGCCGACAAACCCGTGGTCTTCGGCGATACGAAGGAAGGCTCGATGGCGATGCGCGTCGCGCAGTGGATGACCCCACCGCACACGTTTCAGAAAAAGAAAACCGAGACCAAGGGCACGATCGTGAACGCCGAGGGCATCCGCGATGGCGCGACGTGGAGCAAAAAATCAACCTGGGTCGACTACCAGGGGCCGAAGGACGGCAAGACGTATGGTATCGCGATGTTCGACCACCCGAAGAATCCGAGCCATCCGACGTGGTGGCATGTGCGCGAATACGGCCTCTTCGCCGCGAATCCTTTCGGCAAGCACGACTTTGAACCCGCGCACAAAGCCCACCCGTCGGCGGGAGCGCTCACGATTCCCGCTGGCGGCAGTGTGACCTTTCGTTGGCGCATTTATTTTCACATGGGTGACGAGAAAGTCGGTAAGGTCGCCGAGCACTTTCGGGCCTACGCCGCCGGAAAATAAAGTAGGGGGCGGACTTTAGGGGGCGGTCTTCAGTCCGCCTTTGGTTCGAATCTCTCGCCACTCTCGAAAAGGCGGACTAAAATCCGCCCTACGTCCCATCCCTCAATTCCCCGCCCCGCCATGCCCCTCTTCGTCCATCACCTCACCCGCCGCGCGTTCTTCCGTAATACCGCGCTGGTCGGCGCCGCCACCGCTCTCTCCGCCCGTTCGTGGGCTCAGGTCGCGGGCGCCAATGGCGATCTCCGGGTCGCGGTGATCGGCCTCAACGGTCGTGGTAAATCCCATCTCGCGAGCCTCGCCAAGATCAAGGGCGTGCGTCTCGTGGCTATCTGCGACGCCGATACTGCGGTCATTGAGCGCACCAAGAAAGAGCTCGATCCTTCCGTACGCACCTACGTCGATCTCCGCGAGTTGCTTGCCGCGAACGACATCGATGCCGTGACGATCGCGACACCGAATCACCTGCACTCGTTGCAGGCCGTCTGGGCCTGTCAGGCCGGCAAGGATGTCTACGTCGAGAAACCCGTTTCGCACAATGTGTGGGAAGGCCGCCAACTCGTCGCCGCCGCGGCGAAATACGGGCGCGTCGTCCAGGCCGGCACGCAGATTCGCTCGGGCGACGGGCTGCGCGAAGCCGTCGCGTGGACTCAGGCCGGCAATCTGGGAAAAATCATCGCGTCACGGGGTTTCTGCTACAAACAACGCAACAGTATCGGTAAGACGTCCGGTCCGCAGCCGGTGCCGGCCTCCGTCAACTATGACCTTTGGTCGGGTCCGGCGCCGCTCACGCCGCCGCACCGCAACTCGCGTGAGAAGGGTCCGATCCACTATGATTGGCACTGGGTTTACGCCTACGGCAACGGCGACGTCGGTAACCAAGGCATCCACCAGATGGATGTTGCCCGCTGGTTCTTGGGCGAGCCCGGCCTGCCGCGCCACACGCTGAGCATCGGCGGTCGTCTCGGCTATGAAGATGATGGTGACACACCGAACACCCAAGTGGTGATCCACGATTACGCGACGGCTCCGCTCATCTTCGAAGTGCGTGGTCTCCCTGCGAAAGCGGCCGCAGCCGTGGCCGCAGCCCGGGGCGATCAGGCCGCCGCCGAGGCCGCCAATGCCGCGGCCGGTGCGGGGAAAGCCAAGGGCAAAGGCCGGCGGGGCGGGGCGGAAACCCCCATGGACACTTATCGCGGCGTGGGTGTCGGCAACGTCGTCGATTGCGAGGGCGGCTACGTCACCACCGGAAGTTATTTCTCCGCGACCGCCTACGATAAGGCCGGCAAGGTCGTGAAAGAATTTAAGGGCGAGGATCGGCACATGCAGAACTTCATCGACGTCGTGCGCAGCCGGAAGCTGGCCGATCTCCGCGGCCCCATCCTTGAAGGCCACGTCTCGAGCGCGCTCTGCCATCTCGGCAATATCTCGCACCAGCTGGGCAAGGCAGCGGCACCCGATGCATTGCGCGATAAAATCAAAGGCGACGCACCCCTCGTCGAAGCCTATGGCCGGATGGTCGAACACCTCGGGGCTAATGGCGTCGATCTGAAAAAGACCCCCGCGACCCTCGGCGTGACGCTCACGGTGGATGCCAAGGCCGAGCGCTTCACGGGGCCCGACGCGGCGGCGGCGAATGCACTGCTGACGCGCGCCTACCGCGCGCCCTTTATCGTGCCGAAGTTGGCGTGAAAAATCCCGCCACCGCCCCGTCTCCGGCGTGGTTGCGCTTGAGTCCACGCGGTGCGACACCGAGAGGGTAACCGCGCCGGTGGCGGCGCGGTAAAGTGATTCCCTCCATGCTCCGCTTCCCTCACCGCCTGCTGCTGCCGCTCGCGTTCATCGCGTGGGCCCTGGGATCGGCGCGGGCGGCCGACGAACCGGGCGTCGTGGCGTTGCCGCCGTTCATGGTGGAAGAAGCGGCCAAAGGCCCGCCGTGGCGTTACGCGGAGAGTCCGGATTTCGAGATTCTCTCGCGGTGCAACGACGCGACGACGCGGAGCATGACCGAAGCGTATCACCGCTTGCACCGGTTGCTTGATCTCGTGTTGCCCGAGCAATTTCGCGTCCGCCATGCGGTGAAGAAAACGATGATCTATTACGACGAAGAGCTGCGCCCAGCCGCCTCGCAGGAGATTATCGCGCAGCTGTTGCGCGGAAAAAATGAGGCTCCCCCGCGGCCCGATATTTCGCCGGGCGGTGGCCTGAGAGGACTCCGCAGCTACCCGCCGGAGTCGCGCCGCATTACGTTTCTTCCCAACATGCGGCTCTGGGACAAAGACATGATGGCGGTTTTTGCCATCGTGCGGAACGGCGATCTCGACGCCGACCGCATGTTTCTCACGCCAGACTACGTCGGCTACCTGCTCCGCAATCGTACGCCGACGCTGCCTGCGTGGTTCATCGCCGGATTTCTGAGCCTTTACCCGCAGATGAAATTTGAGCGCGAGACGATTACGATTCCGGCGGCGGAATGGATTTCGCCCGGCGAGACGTATCTGCTCAAAGCTGATCCCAAAACCGCGCGGCCCTTGTTGCCCTGGGCCGCGTTTCTGCGCGGCGACAACTCGGCGAACAATCAGACCAAGGGGGAAAATCTGCGCGTGTGGGCCTCGCAGGCCGAACTGTTCATTCGTTGGGGCCTCGAGGGAAAGGGCAGTCCGCGGCGCGAGGGATTCTGGAAATTCATCGAGCGCTCGTCGGTGGATGTCCCGTCCGAAAAGCTGGCCGAAGAATGCCTCGGTCTCGATTTCGCCGCCCTCCGCGAGCAGGTCACGGCGTTTCTCCCGACGGCGGTTCGCAAGGAAATGACGCTCCGCCCGGAGTCCGCCATCAAACTTCCGCCGCTGGCGCTGCGCCTCGCCACCGATGGCGAAATCGCGCGTATCAAAGGCGATTGGGAACGGCTCGAAATCAATTACGTGCGCCAGCGCTACCCCGACCTCGCCACCAAATACATCGAGCAGGCACGCCGCACCCTCCTCCGTGCTTACGACCGCAATGATCGCGACCCGCGTCTGCTCGCCGTGCTGGGCCTCTGCGAAGTCGACGCCGGCAACGACGCCGGGGCGCGCGACTACCTCGAAGCGGCTGCGCGCCTCGAGATCGTCCGCCCGCGCGTATGGCTCGAACTCGCCCGCCTGCGCCTCGCGGAATATTTGGCCGCACCCGGCGCCCAGGGAAAACTCAGCGCGGGCCAGGCCGTCGACGTGCTCACGCCGCTCTTCATTGCCCGTGGGCAGAAGCCGCCGTTGCCCGAAGTATATGAGATGATCGCGGACGTGTGGTCGCAGTGTGTCGTGACGCCGACTCGCGGGCATCTCGCCGTGCTCGCCGAAGGCGTGAACCAGTTTCCGCGTCGAGTGTCGCTCGTGCAACGCGCGTCCGTACTTTTTCTCGAGCACGGCCATGTGATCGAGGCGTCGTCGTTCATCGAACTCGGCCTGCGCATCGCGCCGGATGAGAACGAGCGAGCGCGGTTCAGCGAATTGCAGGCGCGCCTGCCGGTTGAACCCGTGGCGAAATAGACCAACCATTCAAATTACGTTTTTAACCTCATGCGTCTGCTCGCTCTCTTTCTCATTGTCGTGGTCCACGTGTCCGCCGCCGCGCCTGCGGTTCCGTCCGACTACCTCGCGCCTATGATCAGCGAACTCGGCCGCGAGTATCCGCGCAACCGCACCCTCAATGTCGTCTTCCACGGCCACAGCGTGCCGGCGGGTTATTTCAAGACACCTCACGTTGATACTCTGAATGCCTACCCGGCGCAGTTGCAGCGGGAACTGAAGGCGCGTTTTCCGACGGCCGTGCTCAACGTGATCGTGACCGCGATCGGCGGGGAAGATTCGGTCAAAGGCGCGGCGCGTTTCGAACGCGACGTGCTTGGGCTGCGTCCCGATGTGGTCTGTATCGATTACGCGCTCAACGATCGCCGCGTCGGGCTCGCCGCGGCTCGCATTGCGTGGCACGCAATGATCGCACGTGCGCAGTCGGCCGGGGTTAAAGTGATTCTGCTCACGCCCACGCCCGATGC
Source organism: Opitutus sp. GAS368 (assembly GCA_945871085.1). GTDB lineage: Bacteria > Verrucomicrobiota > Verrucomicrobiia > Opitutales > Opitutaceae > GAS368. The sequence goes on from CAMBVX010000102.1 coordinate 18,071, forward strand.
GCGCGCGAAATTTGAGGACCCCAAGGACCTGCTGGTGCAACTCGCCGCCCAAGTGCGCGAATTGGCGCACGAGCACGGCGTGGCGCTGGTGGATTCCCTCGCGCGTTTTCAGGCGGAGATGGCGGGCGGGACGAAGCTCGACGATTTGCTCTCGCAGTTTAACCACCCCAATACGCGCGGACACCAACTCGTCGCCGCCGGTTTAGCCGAATGGTTTCCGGTGCGGCCGCCCATAGGTGTGGCGCTGACCAATCCTGTCGTGCCGCAACGGGCCGATCCGCATATCACGTTCCACACCGACGGTTTTTACTATTTTACGGCGACGATGCCGGAGTATGACCGCCTCGAACTGCGCCGAGCACGCACGCTGGATGGGCTCGCGGCGGCTGAGCCGAAGACCATTTGGAAGAAGTACGCGCCCGGTCCGATGGGTTTGCCCCTCTGCGCACCGGAGCTGCACTTCATCAAAGGGAAGTGGTATGTGTATTTCACCGCGGGTGGGGCCACGAAGGATACGGTCGGGAATAGCCGCCTCTACGTGCTCGAAAATCCGGCTGCCAATCCGCTCGATGGCGAGTGGATCGAGCGCGGGCAGTTGAAGACAAAAGGGGAGTCGGCCGCGCGCGATGCGACGACGTTCGAGCTCCGCGGGACGCGCTACCTCGTCTGGGCGCAGCAGGACCCGAATGCTCAGGGCAACACCCACCTTTACCTCGCGAAGATGGATAGCCCGACGTCGATCACCGGCGCGCAAGTGCCGCTCTCGCAACCAAATTTCCCGTGGGAGCAGGGCCGCGATTGGGCCAACGAAGGCCCCGCCGTGCTCGTGCGCAACGGCCGCGTGTGGCTGACGTATTCTGCGGCCGGCACGGGCACCGGAGCGGAGTCTTGTCTCGGACTGCTCAGCGCCGACGAAAAATCGGACCTGCTCGATCCGGCGGCGTGGAAGAAATCGCCGACGCCCGTTTTCACGACGAATGAGGCGAACGGTGTCTTCGGTCCCGGCCACAATAGTTTTACGACGGCGAGCGACGGACGCACCGATCTGCTCGTTTACCACGCGCGCAGCGATCGCGAAATTTCGGGTGATCCGCTCCACGCTTTGAACCGCCACACGCGCATCCAGCCGTTCACGTGGCGGACGGACGGCTCGCCAGATTTCGGCGGGCCGGGGGTGAAGTAGGGGCGTGGCTCGTTCAGGCCGGTCAGGGAGGGCGCGCACGAGGCGTGCCCCTACGGGGAGAACGCCCATCTATTTCTCCTCGTCATATCAATCGCCCAAAAGCTTCAGAC
>CAMBVX010000103.1 GCA_945871085.1 Opitutus sp. GAS368
TTGTAGTTTACGCCGACCATGGGCGAAAACTGGAAGTCGTGAAAATGGTTGATCGTCGTGAGCGACGCGGGGTTCGCGGCGGCGGTGGCCTTGTCCCAGAAATTAAAGGTCACGTTATCCACCCGCGTTCCAGCCACGGCGATCAGTCGGTTGTTCAGTGTCGTGACCTGCTGACGAAGAAATCCGCCGTTCACATCGACGCGCGACACAAGTTTGCGGTTGAGGTTGGTGTAAACATCCGACGCAAAAACCGGCACGCGGTAATCGGGATTGTCCACGTTGAGGCTGGCCGCAAAGAAGAGCGGATTGGAGTTCACCGCATTGGGTAGCTGCTTCGTCGGATTGTATTTCCAGTATTGCGAGTGGTCGGCCGTGAAGAGCGTCTTGTTGTCGAGTCGGCCGCCGAAAAGTGTGTAGTGGGCGAGCACATCGACCTGACCGGCGGCACCGTCTTCGCTGATCCACGCCTTGCTCGCCGTGCGGCCGGTGATCCGGCGCGTGAGCACGTCGAAGGTCGTGCTGTTGCCGTTGTTGAACGCGAGCGAGTGCCGATGGAAGGCCGCGCCGCCCACGCGCAGCGACCACACGTCGCTCAACCGGTTTTCATAGGCCACATTCAACGAGGAGACATCGCGGTTCTGCTCGGAGTTCGGGCCGTTCTGGCTGAAGTTCTTCAGCTCGGTCGCGAGTCCCTGAATGCGCGCCGTCGCCGGTGCGTTCGAGACCGAGCGAAACGGAATCGCGCCGATCGGATTGGTGCGGCGCGCGATCCACTCGAGTTCCACAAGCAAATTGGCGCGCGGGGAAAATTTGTGCTGCACCGCCAGCGAACCGGTCTTCGAGCGCGTCATCGCCCACGGCGTGTCGTAGTCGCGCTCATGAAAACCGGCACTGAACGCGTAGCTCGTGTTGCCGAGGAAACCGACCGGTCCAGCGGCGTTGAAATCCGCGCGGGTCGTCCCGTAACTGCCGCCGGCAATCGAAAAACTCTGCGCCGGCCGATCCTTGGGACGCTTCGTGATGATATTCACCATGCCGGCCGGCGTCGTCATACCGTAGATCGCGGCGGCCGGGCCCTTGATGACCTCGATGCGGTCCACGTTCACGCGGTCCACGAGTCCGAGCCGGAGGAATCCGTTGCGCAGATACGAAGTCGCGCCGTAACCGCGGATGTTCACATTGCCGCCGCCATTGTCGAAATTGTTCACCGAACTCGTATAGCCGAGGTCGTTGATCTCAAAGTAGGCGAAGTCCTGGAGGAACTCGCTCGTGATCACATTGACGGTAAATGTGAGGTCCTTGATCGGCGTCCGCACCCGCGTGCCGGTGATCGACTCGGAGGCGACGTAGCTGTTGTCGGAGCTCTCGGTGACGGTGAAAGCCGACAGATTGACGGTATCGTCGGCCGGCTTGGCGGCTTGCGCAAAGAGTGCGGACGGAATGAGCGCAACCGCGAGCGCGAAACAGGTGATGGGCGGGGGGATTTTCATAGGGGGTTTGGGTGTTTTGGGACGTCGCTGGCCGACGTCCCGATCGCTTTCCAAGGGCAGGCGACGGCGAGCGACGCCCACCATCAAGCTTACTTCTTCTCCGACGCTTCGGGCTGGGTGTTTTTCTTTCCGCCGCTCTTTTTTTCGCCGTCCTTCTTCGCGCCGGGTGGCTTGATGGCCGCGATCTCGGCCTCGTCGAGTTTGCCGTCTGCGTTCTTGTCGTAGCTGGCAAACTCCCCCTTGGGCTCGGCGGCGATTGCTTTGCGGACCGCGGCGATCTCGTCGCCATCGATGATACCGTTTTTATTGGCATCGTATTTGGCGAAGATTTTGGCCTTGGGGCCCTCAGCGGCGGACGCGCCGGAAAGCACGACCAACGCGAGCACAGCGACGAACACAGCAGACCGGGGGAGTTTTTTCATGAGCATACTTTAGGGTTCAACGAAGGAATAGCGCGGGCCGATAAATTCCGGACATTCGCGTCCTACACGTGCGACGCCCAGCCGAGACACCTCCGCCGTTCTTGGGCCGGCTACGCCAGAGCGGCGCGGAGATCCACCAGCATCTTCGCGACCTCCGCGTGAGGGTCATAGTCCTTGCGGCCCATCGAAAGCGTCTCGATCGGCACGTAGCCCCGGTAGCCGGATTGACGGATGATCGCGACAAGCTTCTTCAGGTCGACCCGCGGCGACTTCACCGTGCTCTGCATCGTTTCCTTGATCTGCCAGTTAACCGCGTAGGGCGCCATCAGCGCGATATCGGCATACGGATCGGCGGAAAGGTATTTGCCCGTGTCCACGAGCGCGGCGCACCACTCGTGGTCGACGCGTTTGAGGAGACTAAGGTGCTCCGCACCGGTGGCGATGAAGTCGCCGTGATTCTGGACGGCGACAATCACGCCGAATTTTTTCCCGTGTTCCGCGCACTCTCGCACCGCCTCGGCCATCCACGCTTCGACCTTTTCGCGCGGCGCGTTGCCGGACGCCTGTTGCCAGGTCTTGAACGGGGGCTGGCAGTCGGCAAAGGCGCGGATGGTCGGCGCGCCGAGCTTCGCCGCGACTTCGATCCACGTCTTGAGGCGGGCCACACCCTCCGCGCGGACCGCCGGATCGGCGGCCGTGAAATCGTTGCGCACGCCCGTGCCGCTGATGGCGAGTCCAAGGTTAAACGCGTGGCGCTTGATCCGCATGAGATACCCGCCCTCCGGCGCGTTCGGGTAGCCCGTAAAGAAATAACCGGTCAGATCCACCGCATCGAAGCCCACCTTCGCCGCAAAATCGCAGACCTGAAACAGATCGAGGCCCTTGGTGGCGTCCTTCGCGTTGGCGTTGAGCAGATCGGAAAACGAGTAGGCGTTGAGCGACGTGCGCAGGTGCGGACCGCTGTGCCGGGGAATCGGCTGGTAGGCGGCACGAGCCGAGGAAAGTCCGGCGGCCGCGAAGGGCAGCAGCGCAGACGTGGCGAGAAAGCGGCGGCGGGTCAGGGAGGTGTTCATGGCGGAAGGGGATAAATGGGGGCTGAGATTCTTTACGATCATGCGTTCAGGCAGCGGGACCACTCTACTTTTTCTCAATCACCCACACGTTGCGGAACTGGAGCGGCATGCCGTGCTCCTGCAACATGATCGGTCCGGTCGGTGCTTCGCCGAGGCGGCCGGCGGCACCCGTTGGCAAATTCAATTCCTGCTCGTCGTAGAGTTTCTGGCCGTTGAGGACCACCGTCGCCCGCGCGTTCGCGGTTTTCTTCCCCGCGGCGTCGAAGCGCGGTGCACGAAAATCCACGTCGAGCGCCTGCCACTCCAGCGGTGCCCGCGAAGCGCGGACTTTTGGCAACGTGCCCTTCGGTGTGCAGTTGCCGAGATTTCCACAGGGTGAACCGTCGGCGCGCCCGAAACTTTCGTTGATGTCCACCTCGTAGCGCGCCTGGAAATAAATGCCACTGTTGGTCGGCGCACCCAGCGTGCGAAACTCGAGGTGCACGCGACAGTCGCCGAATTTTTGGTGCGAGATGAGACTGTCGCTGGCCGGCACGACCTCGACCGCGCCACCCTCGACAAGCTTCCACCGCGCGGGCCCGTCTTCCTTCAACCAGTCCTTGCCGGCTTTTTTCGCCCAGGCCTCCAAATTTTTCCCGTCGAAGAGCACGACCGCCCCGGCGGGCGGCGTCGCCCCGAGCGTCGTCGGCACCGATGTCACTGGATACGCGCCTGCCTTGGCAGCCACAAACCGACTGTCGACCGGCTCCTCGGCCGCGAAGGCCGACGACGAGCACACCGCCAACGCGAATAACGGCCGGATCGTTTTCATAAGGGTTAAAATTCGTTAATTCTTGTTTGGTAAAAAATTCCCAGAGGGCCTCACGCCACGGACGCCGTGGTCGCAGAGGAAAACACCTCTGCGCCCTTGGCGACCTTGGCGTGAGGCGATTTTTTTATCTTTCCCATGTTGAGTTAAGCCGTTTCCGCAATCACCTGACGCAGCTCGGCGAGGAACTTCGGCACCACTTTATAGGGATCATAGCCACTCCCCCCGCTGCGCGGCGACAGCGTCTCCAGCGGCAGATAACCGCGATAACCGGAAGCGCGCACGATCTTCAACAGGCGCTTCATATCCGTCGGCGCCTCGGCCTCTTTCTCGACGCCATACGGGCTCTGCTTGATCTGCCAGTTCACCGCGTAGGGCGCGGCCTTCGCCATCTCCGCGTAAACGTCATCAGCCTTGTAGTAGCCCGTGTCGACGATCGCGCCGCACCATGGCGAATCAATGCGTTTGAGGAGACTGATCTGGTCGTCGGCGGTCTTGATAAAATCCCCGTGGTTCTGCACGCCGATGATCACGCCAAATTTCCCCGCATGCTCCGCGCAGGCGCGAATATCATCCGCGATCCACCGCTCGACGTCATCGCGCTTCGCGCCCTTCGAGGCACTCTCCCACGTCTGCGCGCGCAACTGCGTGTCGGCAAACACCCGGATCACCGGCGCACCCAGCTTCGCCGCCACTTCCGACCAGTTCTTGATGCGCTGCACATCGATCGCCCGCGCGGCCTTGTCCGCGAGCGTAAAATTGTTGCCGATGCCCGTGCCGCTGATCCCGAGCCCGAGATCGAAGGCGCGGCGCTTCAGCGCGTAGACGAACTTGTCCGTCGGCACCCCCGGCCCGTTTTTCTCGTAACCGGGAAAATAATACCCCGTCGGGTCGAACGCATCGAATCCCATCTTCGCGCACACCTCCGCGAGCTCGACGAGCTTCAACGGCCCCGTGCCCCCCGTGCCGAGCAGCTTCGCAAACGAGTAGGCATTCAGCGACGTCTTCAGCATCGGACCACCGACGCGTTTGATCGGCTCGATCGCCGCGAACGCTGTCGCCGGGCTCAACCCTACGCCGGCCGTCGCCGCGAGCGGCAGCAGAGCAGCAGATTTCAGAAAGTCTCGACGGGATGAAAAATCGTTCATGGGGTGGGAAAAGTAGCTCCGATCAGAGGTGAATAGCACCTTCACCCCCGATTGGGACAAGGCTGCGCTCGCGCCGCAAGGCTGTCCCGATTCGCCTCCGTCACGCTCTTACCCCCGCAACCCTTATGCGCTTCACCTCTCTCCGACTTTGTCTGTTGGCGTGCGCGGTCTCCGCCTTGTCCGCCAAAACCGACCACTCCCGCGTTCCGTTCGCCCATCCGGGCATCCTCCTGAATCGCGCGCAGCTCGATCTCATCAAGCAGCACGTCGCCGCCGGCATCGAACCCCAGAAGACCGCCTTCGCCGCCCTCCTCGCCAGTCCCCGTGCCGACCTGAACTACACCCCAAACCCGCGCGCCACCGTCGAGTGCGGCCCTTTCTCAAAAACCGATCTCGGCTGTAAGGACGAGCGACGCGACGCCACGGCCGCCTACTCCCACGCGCTCGCATGGCACATCACCGGCCACGAGAAATACGCGCGCAACGCCATCCGTATTATGAATGCGTGGGCCGGCACACTCACCGGCGGCCACACCAACGAAAACGGTCCCGTCCAAGCCGCCTGGACCGGCGCCGTCTGGCCGCGCGCCGCCGAGATCATCCGTTACACGTCCACGTTCTGGGCGAAGGAAGACATTGCGCGCTTCAGCCAGATGCTCGTCACCCAATACGTGCCGTCGCTCGTCGACGGCTCCGACGAAAACGGCAACAAGGAACTCGCCATGAGCGAAGCCCTGATCGCCATCGGTGTCTTTAACGACAACCGCCTCACCTTCGCCCACGGCGTCAAATACAACCATTTCCACCTGCGCCGCGGTGTCGCCTTGCCCAACATGGCGCGCGTGCTCCCGACCAACCGCCCCACCAAAGCCGACCTCAACCATATGGTTTTGGGAAACCCTCACGCACGGCGACGTGGGCGCGGTGGGTCTGCCGCCGATCCCATCGAAGCCCTAGCGCGACGGACCAGCCCTACGGCACCTCGTAGACTTCCACGAGTGCGAGGCCGGTCGTGGCCGCCACCCCGGAGACCTGCACCGTATAGGCTCCGGGCTGCAGTTCCGCGAGCAACGCGGCATCTCGCGAACCGCCGGCCAACGCAAATGCTCCCACCTGTGCAAACGCCGCGGAGAGCACCGCCGCTCCACCCCAGTTGTCGTTCGCTCCGATCTGCGTTTGACCGGAAAACAGCGCGAGCTGCGGATCGGCGACCACCCCGCCAATGTTGAAGGGTTCGGCCCCGAGCGTCGGGCCGATCGCACGGACCAGAATTTTCCGCGGCGTCGACCCGCCAATCACAAATCCAGCCGTGAAGCCCGCGCCCAGTTCCTTGAGCACGGAGACGTTGATGAGCCGAGGCGTCGCCACCGTGTAGGCGTCCGTCGGCGTGGAGTCGTAGAGTTCCGCGAGCACCGCGCCCGCTGCGCCGCCCACGCCGGCAACTTTGACCGAGTTGTTTCCCGGAGCGACGGTGGCGTTGTAGATCGCGGCATCGCGCGAGGTCGCATCCACGTAAGGGAATGCACCGACCGCAGCGAACGCGTTCCGCAACGCCGCTCCACCGCCCCAATTATCGTTCGACCCGATGAGCGTGCTCCCCGCGAAAAACTCCAGCGCAGGATCGCGGAGCGGATTTTCAAGACCGAACACGCTCAGCGAGGGGCCGACCGCGCGCACGAGCAGCGGCTTCGGCCCACTCGTGCCCGCCCCACCGATGACCGCACCCATCGTAAACGTGTCGCCGGCTGCCGCGAGTGCGGTCAGCAGCGAGAGATTTACGAGCCGACCCGCCTGATTGGCGTTGGCGAACGTCAGCGCGGCGGGCGCGCTCGTGACCACTCCCGTCGGCGACGTGATGGTGACGGCATAACGACCGAGATTCGCGGTGCTGGCGCCGGTGATCGTGTAGTTCGGGAGATTCGCCCCGGCGATCGGCTGACCATCCTTGAGCCACTGATACACCGATCCGAAGGCATTCTTCGCCTGCACCGAAAAGACCGCGTTGCCTCCGGCGAGAATCAACCGCGGTGCCGGGGCCTGCACGATGGCAGGAGCGGGCGTCGTATCGCTGAGCTCGAAGGCCAGCGTGGTCCCGTTGTCGCCCACGGCGATCACCGTCGTCGGACTGGCGGCGAGGCCGAAGAGCGTGCGATCCGCCGGCACCGTCGCCCGCGACCAACTGCTGCCATCGAGTGACGTGAGCATGATGCCACTGGAGTCCGTGCCGGCCAAAATTCCCGCCGCCGTCTGAGTGAGCGTGGCAATAAAATTGAGGATCCCGGTTTCGACCTGCTGCCAAGTGGTCCCGTCGGACGACCGGAGCATCGTCCCGCTGTTCCCGCCCGCGAGAAAGCCGATGTTTTCAAACCAGCGCACGACGATGAGTGTGTCGGTCACCCCGCTGGCACCCGCCGTCCAAGTCGTGCCGTCGGTGGAGGTCAGGATCGTGCCGGTGGAGCCGACGACGACGTAGCGTCCCTCACCGTAGGCAGCAGAGTTGAGCGTGACGGTGACGCCGCTCGTCCGCGCCGCCCACGCCGTGCCGTCGGCCGACGATACAATCCGCCCGCTGGCGCCCACCGCGACAAACCCGGCCGGCCCGCCGGCCACGGCGTTGAGCGTCGTCGTGATCCCGCTGGCCTGGCTGGTCCAGTCAGTCCCATTGGCTGACGAAAAAATCCGTCCCACGTCACCCACCGCGACGTAGGTATTTTGCGCGTGGGTGACGGCGTAAAGGTTGGCGGCGTTCAGCGCCGTGCTCCCGTTGGCGCGCGTCCAACTAACCCCATCGGCCGAAAGCAAGACGGGCACCGCGGTGGTGTTCGGAATGGGATCTGTGCGAAAGCCCACACTGACGAAACGTCCGCCCGCGTAGATGACAGCGCGCCGCGTCTCACCCGTGCCGACATTGGTCCGCCGCCATGACGCCGAATTGCTCGCCGTAAAAATCTCGCCGGCGCGCCCCACGATGATCGCGTTGTCACCGGTGCTCGTAACGGCCAGACCGCTGCTGAATTTACCTTCCATCGCGGCGCGCGTCCACGTTTCGCCATCGGCTGAGGCCAGCGTGACGCCGTTGTCGCCCACCACGACAAAGGAACCGGCCACCACGCCGGCACCGTTCAGTGCGGTGGTCACGCCCGAAGTCGCGCGCGTCCACGTCGTGCCATCGGTCGAGCGCAGGATCACGCCACCCGCTCCGGCCGCGACAAACGCCCCATTGTTATAGGCCACTCCATTCAGATCGGTCGTTACCCCACTCGTGCGCTCCGTCCAACGCACTGCATCGGGCGAGGAAATGATTTTCCCCGTCGACCCCACGGCGACCCACGTGCCATTGCCATAAGCGGCCCCGCGGATCGTGACGAGGAGTCCGGTGACTTGACGCGACCAGACGAGACCGTCGGAAGATGTGACGAGGATTCCGCCAGCTCCCGAGAGCCCCCCGGCCAGCCATTTGTCGGCCGCGTAGGTGACAAAATTCAAATTGAAATTATCTCCTGTCGCCGTGAGCAGCGGCGTCCACGCATAGCCGTCGGTCGAGGTCAGGATCGGACTGATATCTTCGCCGGCGGCCGCATCCCGATACGCGGCGGACACGGTAAACCGACCGTTGGCGTAGGCGATGCCGGTCAGCGCCTGCGTCGTCGGGAAATCGACGCGGCCAAATGTGCCGTCAGCATCCAGCGTCAGAAACGCGCCGGTGCGACCCACGATCCACCATTTGCCGTCCACGCGCACCGCCCCCGTGAGGTCGTTGCCGACCGGCGACGGATTGCGCCAGTTCCAGCGCGCAAACGCCGCCTGGGCTGGATACGCCGCCGATACCACGCTCTCCCCGCCGGCGGTTATCCCACGAACGACGAGCGAGTAGCTCCCAATGGCGGCGGGGGTCCACGTGAACGCGCCGCCCGCGCCGCCAATCTCGCTCGCCTTGGTCCCGTTGGCGTAGAGTTCGAGCCTCACAAAACCTGCCCCGCTGGCGGACAGGATGTTTTTCTTGCCCACGGAAACCTTCAGCGAATCCGCTTCGAGACGGAGCGACGGCGCGGGGATTGGCCGGGACACAGGTGCGGTGGGCGCACTCGTCGTGTAGATGACGCCGCGGCTGCCCACCACCACGAGCACGCCGTTGCCCTCGGCCACACCCGCTATCGTCGTGCCCGCGGTTGCATCAAGCTGATGAGTGACCCAAGAACGAGGATCTTCGGCGAAGGTGATACCGCCATTCGCCGTGACGCCAAACAGGAGGCCGCCGGTCGAAATGGCCCGGTTCATCGCGTTGGTTCGGCCGGCTGTCGCCACCAGGGTCCAGGTCACGCCATCGGGCGAAGTAAAACACTGCGTGTTGGACGACAGGGCATACCAAGCACCGTCGTGACGCGCTAGGCTCAACAAATTATTCGCCGTCGAAACGGAACGATTTTCCCACGTGACCCCGTCCGGCGACGTCAGAATGCGTCCCGCGTCGCCCGAGACGACAAAAAGCCCACTCGCATATACAACCGTTCGCAACGAGTTCGTCACCGGTGAGGTGGCGCCGGTCCACGTCGCTCCGTCGAGTGACGTGTAGATCCGGCCCAGCTCGCCCACCGCCACGAACCGCCCGGCTGCGTGGCCGACCGCGTAGATCTGGCCGATGCCTCCGGGCACCGCCGCGGCCGTCCAAGCCGCTCCGTCATCCGAGTAGGCAATCCCACCGCGTTCGGCCCCACTGACCCGCAATCCTGCCAACACATGTCGGGCGCCATTGTGCGCGTGCCCCGTCCACGCGTAACTCGGTCCAACCGCGTCGCTGCGCGTCCAGGTGATACCGTCGGCGGAGGACTGCACGAAACCCGTGCCAGGCGCCCAAAATTTTCCCGCCGCAAAGCTCACATTGTAGAGCTGATCCAGCACCTGTCCGGAGGCGCGCTGCGTCCATTCGACCAGCGGATCGGCGACGTCGAACGTAAATTTTTTCGCATCGATCCCGCCGCGCCCGTCATGGGCCGAAACGCTGACCGCATAGGTGCCACCCTTCGCGTAGCGGGTCGTCACCGTGTTGAGCGAAGGTTGGAACTTTCCGTCGCCAAAATCCCAGCGATAGTAGACCGCATCGCCATCGGGGTCGGTCGCACTGGCGTTAAGCACGACGTTGGTGCGGACCTTGATCGTGGCTGGTGGCGCAATCACCGCTAGCACCGGGTTTCGGTTCCCATCGATGGCCCCAAAGGAGACCTGCACATCGAGATATTCGTTCGGGGCCGTGCCACCCGCGGCGAGCGGCTTGATCGTCACGCCGGCATCCGGATCGACAAATGTCTCGCCCATCCGCAGCGCGGCGTCGTTGGCTCCACCCGAGGAACCGGGAGTAGCATCAACCAGGTAACTGCCGGGGCCCGTCGTGAAACGAGGTGCCTTGCCCGGGCCCCAGTGCAGCTGAACGCCGGTGCGCAAACGTTCGAGCTGCGCGGAAGTAAACGAAGTCGGACCAAACTGCCGCTGCTCGAACCAGTATTCGTAGTCCACATTGTCGCGGGCTACTTTCAATGCCCGCACCCCCGCGGCGTCGCGATGGTCGTGCCGCGCGATCCGATACGTCCCCGACTCCGTAATGGTGCCGATGTCCTCTCCCGCCAGGTAACCTAGCTTGGCTTTTTGCGAGACGTTGAAAAAATTATTCGTGCTGCTGCTCGACAAGCCCATCGAGTCAAACACGTCGCCATATTCGACGTGGGCTCCCGCGCCGACGGCCGACGTGCCCGAAGGCAGCCAGTAGTGGGAGTGATCGAGACTTTGCGTGTGGCCGAGCTCGTGGGCGACCGTGCCCGCGGCGATCGTGCCGTGCATCCTCACGTCGGTCCCGCCCAGCAGCGCCCGCCCGGCATACGAGTGCGAAGCGATCTTACTGAATAGCACAATCCAGCGGTCGTAACGATCGGGATCAAAGGCACCGGTGCCGCCGTTCGCCACGTCGTAGGCTTTTGCCAACACCTTGGCGGACGCCTGCAGCTCGGTGTCGCTCGTATTGGAGAGATTGAAATAGGCCTTGTCCTTCGGTAGCCGCAGCAGCGATGGCAAAATGGTGAACGTCATCGTGGTCTTCCCCTGCGATGTCGTGCGATAGAACTCGCTGACCGCGTTATTGGTGACCGTGATCTCTGCGTCGGTCGCGACCGCGCCGGGCGAATCAGCGAAGTCGACCTTCACCCACAGCACCCGTTTATCACCGAGAATCCAACTCGGCGGCCGAGTCACCGCCGCCGTCGTCGGCGCGCCCGGGACTGGCAACGCGCCAGAATGGGCTTCACGCAGGAGGTGCGGGCCCGGCACAGACTCCGCTGCGACGAGCCGTGCGGTGAGCGCCTGCCATTCCGTCGACGACGCAGCCGTGACCGGCTCGCCGCCGACGAGCACGACCATTTTCTCCGCGTCATAGCCGCCTCTGCTTTTTTCCAACGGATCAAGTTCCCGCCACGGCGCCGGATCCAACGCCAGCACCTGATCGATCGCGATGCCGTGCAGCGGCACGCCAAATTTCGTGGCTTGCTGGTCGCGGCGCCCAAAGACAAAGGCCGCATAGCGCTCCCCACCAATCACAGCAAACCGATCCGTGCGGCTCACTTTTTCCCCGCAGGAAATCTGCACTTCAAAATCACCGCGCGCATCGATGCGTTGCTCCAGCAAGGCCCGCACTTCGGCCGGCAGCTCGGCGCGCAGCCCTTCCGGGATCGCCACCTCCAGCGCCTGCCGCGGGTCCGTCTCAATCAGAAATTTGAGCGCGGCGCGGCGCGCGAGGGCGAGATCGCGCCCACCCGCGGCGAGCGCGGATTGTGCTCCGACGTCGGCCCGGCGCCACGCGGTCAGCCATTGCTCAAAGGCCACCGTTTTCGCGAGCGCGTCCGCCCGCCGGCCAGCCACGTTACCCATGGCTTTCGGCATCACCGCCCGGGCCGCCTCACCCGTAGCCGGCGCTTCGTCTGCGGCCGCCGGCAGGGAAACAGGCTGCGCGGCCACGTGGGCTTCGACCGCGGGCGACTTGCCTTCGCCCTGACTCAAGTGCCGATACGCCCAACCTCCGACGATGAGCAGGGCAACGAAAAGCGAGCCAGTGCGAATGCGAGGTATCGGGTTCATCGAGCAGCAATTCTGGGGTGAATAGGGATGAGTTGCGCGCAGCGTTCGGGCCTCATCCTAGCGGAATCGAGGGACGCGGACCTTCGCTCAGTAAACACGCAGCCGGACGCGCCCAGAAAGTCCGCTGGTCAGCCCATCGTCAACAAACGAACGCGTCACCGCCCCTTGAGCGCCGCCCGGATCACCGGCTCCATCACGTCCGCCTGCCGCACAAAACCGAGATCGTTCGGATGCGAACCATCCGTCGCGCCCTCGGCATCGTGACCGAGCAGATCGTCGCCAAAAATGTAGAACAATCCCTTCACGCCCTCCGCCTGCAGTTTCTCAAAACACTCGCGCAGCGCCGCGTGGTTGTCGGTGTGGTGCTGATTTCGTTTCGGCAAAATCCACGAGTTCGTGTTCCGCCGATCCTCGACCAACACGATGGGCGTCTCGGGCCGGGCCGCGCGGAGTTGTTTCACGAGCGGTATGCATTTCTCGCGCACGGCCTCGGCCACCATATTCGGCAGGCAATCGATCACGAACACCGCCGCGTCGATCTTCACCAAGAGTTCGCCCACCGCCGCGTCCATGCGCCCGTTGCCAGAGAAACCGAGATTCACCACCGGGCGATCCAAGCGCCGACCGAGTATCGCCGTGTGCACCATGCCGGGCCGCGAGGCGCTCGCGCCGTGCGTGATCGATGTGCCGTAAAATACGATGGGCTTCTCCGTGCGCGGTGCGAGCGCCTCGAACTTTGCGTCCGGCGGCACACCGAGGGAGAGTTTTTCGACGCCGTTGTAGAGCGGCAGATAGACCGCGTATTCACGAAAGCCCGGCGCCAGTCCGGCGATAATTTCCTGTCGCGTAGTTTTTTTGTCGGGCCGCGAAACACCCACCCAGCGCCACACGCCGTTCTCGTCGCGCGCGTAGAGGTCGAGCCCGCTCGCGCCGATCGGTGTCATGTTGGCGCCGTTAAGTTTTTCCTTCAGCACGGTGCTGTCCGCCCAAATCACTGTCGCATCCGTCTTGAACCGCACCATCAGGCCCGCGCTGTCGCGGCTGAGATTCCACACCGCCGTCGTCACCCTCCCGTCGGCCACCGCCGGAAGCCGGTCAAACCAGCGTTTTCGTTCCAGCTCCGGCCACGCGCGGCCTTCGACGCCCCACGTCGTCACATCGTGCCACGCGAGCGGCGGCTCGACCGGCTGCTTCGTCGCCGCTGCAGCGGACGCGGTGGGGGCGGTGGTCGGCGACTTTTTTGCCGCCGGGTCCTGCGCGAGTGTAGCCGAAGCCAAGACGAGGCCGGCGGAGAGTAGAGCGAGACGGGAGAACGATGTGATTGGAACCATGGCGGGAGCGGGGAGGAGCTGAGCTTGGGCGGAGCGGGGGAAAACGCGGTGACGCGAGTCGCCGCTACCTTTCCCGTGTCCGCGACACGCTGCAATCCACGAAATTTTCGCATGGGCAATCGCTCAATAACCCGCGTAACGTTTCCGACGTTTTTCGTTTTTGATCCGCCTTCTCCCCTCAACCGCTGGTAATCCAAACTCCTCCGCTTACATCCCATGAAACTCCGCCTCACCCGCTCCCTGCTCCTCATCACCGCCTTCGCCGCGCTCTGCACGCTGCCACTCCGCGCCCAAACCCTCACCAAACCCACCGTCAGCCTCGAACTCGCGAAGAAGATCGCCGCCAAGGCCCACGCCGAAGCCGCCAAAAGTAAACTCACCGTGGTCATCGCCATCGTCGACGACGGCGGGAGCCTCGTTTACCTCGAACGCATGGACGGCACGCAGCTCGGCAGCATCGTCGTCGCCCAGGAAAAGGCCACGACCGCCCTGAAGTTCAAACGCTCGAGCAAAGCCTTCGAAGACATGGTGACCGGCGGTCGCAACGCCGTGCTCTCCCTCCCCGGCGTCGTCGCCATCGAGGGCGGCCTCCCGCTCATCGTCGATGGTGCCTTCATCGGCGCGATCGGCATCAGCGGTGCCAAATCCAGCGAAGACGGCGTCATCGCCCAAGCCGGTCTCGCCGCGCTCGCAAAGCCGTAAACTCCGACCCTCCCTCCGCGCCTCACGCGCTCTCCCCAGCCGGTGGGCTGCGGGCTCCACCCTCCCCGCCACGGGTTTTCCACCCGTGGCTTTTTTGCGGCTGCGTGAGCGGTTTGTATAAGAACGCGAGCGGTTTCGTCGCTTTACCCTCCTCGGTCGCGGCCCTTTCAAGATACGCTCGCCGGGCGCTCCCGCACGCCGCGCGGCGGAACCGCCACAACGCGACGCCACTCCGCGCGCTCGGCCGCACATTACCCCACCTCCACCCGCACGCCACTGCCTTTTCCCACCATGAAAAACCCAGCCCACCACACCACATCGCCCGCGAAGCTATGCGCCCTGCTCCTGAGCATCGCTGCCATCGCCTTCGCCCAGCCCGCCAAGCCCACCGCCCAGGAGGACGCTGTCGCTCTCCCGCAGTTCACCGTCAAAGAGAACCCTACCAACCCCTACCAGTCCCAACAGGCGCTCTCCGCCTCACGCGTCGCGATGGACATCCAGGACATCCCGCAAACCATCTCCGTCATCCCGCGCGGCCTTATCGAAGACTCGATGGCCGCCCGCATGCTCGACGCCGCCAAATACGTCACCCCCATCGTCGAAAACACGCTCCCCTACGGTGGCGACCGCTACACGATCCGCGGTTTCCAAGTCTCCGCCGAGTTCATCGACGGCACGGTGCTCTCCGGCGCCGACGGCTACAGTATGTCGCAATCCGTGAGTAACATTGAGCGCCTCGAAGTCATCAAAGGCCCGAACGCGATCCTCGTCCCTGGCGGCAGCCCCGGCGGCGTGATGAACCCGATCACGAAATCCCCTTTCAGTAAAAACGCCGCCACCGTCACCCTCGGCCTCTCACAGTATCAGGGCAACAGCCTCGGCTTCGACGTAAACCGCGTGCTCTCCGCCGATGGCAAGATGGCCGCCCGCCTCGTATATTCACTCTGGCGCACCGACTACTACATCCAGGGCCAGTATCGCAACGGCTACGAACTCTCCCCCTCGTTCTCGTATCAGCTTTCCCCCACCAACAAGCTCACGCTCAAGGCCAACTTCGTCCAAAACCGCGAGACCAACCTCGGCGGCCTCCCGCTCGATCCCAGCGTCGGTTTCAATAACTACGCCAAAATCGCCCGCGGCCTCCCCCGTGACTATCAGTTCGGCAACGAGACCGACACCCGCCACCGCTCCACCGAACGCCTCTCCGCCGAGCTCCTCTCCACCCTCGGCAGTCGCGTCACCTCGCGCCTCTACGTGATGGCGAATCATATCCGCCGATACGACATCGGCGGCACCGGCGCCGGCCTCACCGGCGGTGGTGGCGGCAGTCGCAATCCCCTCACCGGCCTCTATGAGCCCGGCATCAACTGGAACACCGCCGCCTACAACGCCGCCCCCGGCGTCACCCTCGTCGGCACTCCGGCCCCCGTCACCGATCCGTCGACCTGGATCTACACGCGCAACAACGGCAAGAACGACCTCGAATACACCGAGGCCCACCTCAAGAACGACTACGCCGCCGCCTTCGAGACCCCGCTCTTCAAGTCCACGACGATCGGTGGCTTCACCGCCAACACCTCGAAGGTCCGTTGGCGTACACCGGCCGCTTTCAACCGTGGCTCCGTCCCCGCCAACAACCTCGGCGCGATCACGTTTCCCGCCTACAACTTCCCGCCGATTCTCCCCGGCCTTAGCACGACGCCCGGCCTCGGCCTCGACCGTTCCGGCCGGCAAAATGATTTCCAGACGTTCCTCTACGAAACCCTCGGCTTCTGGAACAACCGCATCCAGGCTTCCGGCGGCGTCTCGCGTTTCTACGGCACGCTCAGCCGCACCGATAACACCGGCACCGGCATCAACCCTTCGTTCCCGAATTCCCCCGCGTTCAACCTCACCAGCAACGCCACGTCCTTCGGCCTCGTCGTCAAGCCCATCAAGGAAGTCTCGCTCTTCTTCAGCCGCAACACCACCGGCGGCTCGATGCCCGGCTCGCTCAACGCCGGCGTCACCGACCCCAATCTGAAAATCGCGCAGGGCGGACAAAAAGAATACGGCGTGAAAACCTCGCTCCTCGAAGGCCGCCTCACCGGTTCCTTCGCCTACTTCGACATCGCCCAGAAAAACACCTCGGTTACCAACAGTGAATTCTTCCGCCTCCAATCCCTCGGTCTCTTCGCCGAAGCGGCCCTCCTCCCGCAAGCACTCTTCCTCGATCTCACCTCGAAGGGCTGGGAATTTGAAGGCACCTACTCCGTCGACAAAAACCTCACGCTCATCGGCAACTTCACCTCAGTGAAAATCCGCCAGCCCATCACCGAGGTCCGCCTCCGCGGCGTGCCCGACCGCTCCTACGCCATCTACGCCGACTACCGGTTCACCGACGGCCCGGCCAAAGGCTGGGGTGTCAACGCGGGCCTCGACTACAAAGACGACGTCGCCGGCGAAAACGCCTCGGGCTTCACCACCACGCGCGCCCTGCCCGGTGCCCGCGCCTTCGTGCCGGTGCAACCGTCCTTCCTCGTCGAAGGCCGCCTGCTGACCAACATCGGTATCACCTATCGCCAAGGCCAATGGTCCGCCGCCGTCACCGTGCTGAACGCCCTGAACAACGAATATATCCAAGCCGCGGGCAGCCGCGGTGCCGTCACCGTCGGCACCCCGCGCAACTGGTCGAGCACGCTCACCTACAAGTTCTAACCGGCCGATCCGCCCGCGGAAAAATCCGCCCACCCTCCGCCCTACTCGAGCGGCGCGCCACCCGGCGCGCCGCTTTTTTTGCGCTCCGCCCCGTAGCCGCGAGCGCCAGCAAGCCGACGCCTCCCCTCTCCTGCTTGACTGACCGGCACCCAACCCCGTTGTCGCCCGCCCCGCCCCCCGCACGCTCCGCCGCAACCCCACCCCAGCCATGCTACGCTACCTCGCAAACGGACGCATCCGTTGGAAAAATTCGATGGCGTGTAACACCCGCACCAACTGGGAATTTTACGCCGTCATCGACGGCCGCTGCGGCCCCGTCTTCCGCGACGGCGAGCGCCCCATCTTCGCCGAAAAAACTCTCTGGGTCTTCGCCCCCGAATGCTCCCACGCTTGGGCCGACGACGGCCATCACACGTTTCACCGCATCGTGTTTCACTTCGGCAGCGCCCCTTACCCGCTCGATGATATCGTCCGCGAGCGCGGCTGGTTTTCCAAGAAACTCACCGACGCCGACATCGCCCGTCTCCAACAAATCTCCACCGAACTCGAACCCCACTTCTGCGCACCCGGCCTCCTGAGTCCGCTTTGTTTCCAGGGCCGACTCATGGACCTCGCTGCGCTCGCCCTCGCCGACCGCGCGCAACTCCAGCCACCCGCGCTCCCCGATCTCGCCAACTTCAAGGTCCAACTTGCGCTCTGCTGGTATGCCGAGCACCTCGCCCGTCGCCCGTCGGTGACGGAAGTCGCCGATGCGATTCACATTTCGATCAGCCACCTCCGCCGACTCTTCGCGCAAGTCCGCCACGTGAGCCCGAAGACCGCCTTCCGCCGCCTCCGCATCGAGAAAGCCAACGAGCTCATGAGCCGCTCCGACTTCACGCTCGAAGACGTCGCCCGCCACTGCGGCTATGCAAATCCGGGCCATTTCTGCCGCGAGTATAAACTTGTCCACAACTTCACGCCCACGCACTGGCGCAAACGCCTCATCGCCCGCTTCGCGAAACCGCTGCCCCCCGGCGTCGTCCCCGTGAGAGAATTCAGCGCCCGCCCCGCCGACCGCACCATGAGCGCCTAAAAGGTGGGCGGGCGCGTCCCCGCGCCCGCATTCTCCCGCGTGCCACGGGCTTTCCAGCCCGTGATTTTTTGGCCCCTGCCGACGCCTCGGAAACGCGACCCCTCCCTTTCCGATCTCTCGACAACATCCATTTTCCGGCTATCACTCCGCCATGCACTTGGCCGAGATTCCGCAGCTGAACTCCGCATCACCCGAGCAGAAGCTCGCCTTGATCGATGAACTTTGGCCAGCATTCCGCCCGCAGCCCTGCCGACCCCCTCCACCCACTTGACCGAGTTGGACAAGCGCCTCGCCGATCTGCGCGCTCATCCTGAAAAAGCACTGACCCCCGAAGCCGCCCGCGCCCGCATCCGCACGCTCAGCGGACTATGAGCAAGGCGCTGCGAATCTTCGATGCTGTCGCCGAGCGCGACATCTCGAGCATTCTTGCCTACCACGTCCCGCGCTCCGGCGCGAAGGCCGAGGCCATCCTCGCAGAATAAGACCGTCTCATCGTTCTGCTTGAGACCAACCCGCTTGCCTTCCGCTCCCGCCCGCACGGTTGGCGCGTGTGCATTTTTCGCTCCGTCACCTATGTGCTCTACTATCGCGAATTCGACGAGTATTGGCTCCTCGCCGGCATCTTCCACGCCCGCCGCGACCCCGACTGGATTCAAACCCAGCTCCTGATCCGCGAGGTCCGCACCCAGCCCTGAAGTAGGGCGTGGTCTCCGACCCACCCTCTTGCGTGCCACGACAAAAACGTCCGCTACTTCCCGCCACTCGCCGCCGACTTGGCCGCCGCCGCACCCGCTCCGACGACTACGAGTTTCGTCATCTCCTGGTCCAACTGCTTCTGATCACTCAGCGCCTTCAGCGCCGCCAACTGCGGCGCGCTCAAGAACGCCTGCGCCTGCTTCTGCACTCCCGCCCAGTCGGTCCGTTCGGAAAGTCGGCCCATCTGCTTCTTTCCGTCGTCAGCCATCGGAACCCAGTCGCGTCTTGTATTGCTCGACAATACTGCCGCCAAGGATTCGCCCTACCCCGCGGTCAGCGGAGCCTCGGACGTGTAGAGTGTTCCAGCAAGCGAGGCAATCAGCTCACGATTCCCTTTCGCCTTTTCGAATTCCTTGAAGCTCCCGAAGCCCGCCTCGCCCAACAACTCCTTCAGACTGTTTTCCATGTTGCCGAGGGGTCCGGAAGTCAGCCGGGCCACCGACGTCGACGCGGCAGAATCTCCGCCCGTCGGCAGACCATGTTTGGTTGCCTCCACCCAGACATCCACCACGCCTTGTTGTCCCTCCGTCAGCGAAGCCTCAAATTTTGCAATCTGCTCAGGCGAAAGATTCAGTGCGCGATAGAGCGGACCGAAACGCAGCCGCAAGCCGGCCCTGTGTTTTTCGATATAAGCCCGCGCATAGCCGGGATTGTCCCAGGAAAGGCCGGTGAAAGTTGCACGC
>CAMBVX010000104.1 GCA_945871085.1 Opitutus sp. GAS368
ATTTCGATCTGGTAGATGGGCAATGCATCGATGCGGGCGAATGCATGACCTGATCGCCCGCAATCGCGTCGCCGGTTATCGCGAGGGCGACCTCATGCGATACGTGCATGGTGACGCATCAGTGTTGCCCGCCGACCAGCGCGTCGCCTTCGAACACCATCTTCCCTCCACTCACGTTTTGGTCGCCTTTGGCCTAGAAGCGTGGCCACACCTTTTGGCCACGATGCGGGCGCGAACGAAGCGTTCCGGTGCGTGGTCCGGGCGGCTGTCGCCACGCGAGCGCGAACTCGCCGGCCACATCCTCGCGGAAATTTCCGCGCGCGGCTCGCTCAACTCCGATGCGTTCAACGACGGCCGGAACGCGAAATCGGTGTGGGGGAAAGCCACCCTAGCCAAGTCCACATTGCAGAAACTATTTTTCCACGGGCGCGTGCTCATCGCCCGCCGCGAAGGCAATCGCCGCTTCTACGACTTGCCCGAGCGCGTCCTGCCGGCAGCGGTCCTCGCCTCGCCCGAACCAACCCAACAAGAAACGGAGCGCTGGATCGTGCTCCTGAAATTGCGCCAACGCCGCCTAGTGACCCTCAAACGTCAGGAAGTGCCGTTGGTCGAAGATCAGGTGCAGCCCGTGCGAATCCCCGCATGCCCGCTGCTCTACTGCCTGCGCGACGACCTCGCGCTTTTTGACGCCGCGCCCGCCGCGCCCACCATCGCCTCGGCACGACTACACCTCCTCGCCCCGCTCGATCCCCTGCTCTACGATCGTGTCGTCACCGCGCGCCTGTGGGCCTTCGACTACACTTGGGAGGTCTACACACCGCCCAAAAAACGTGTGCGTGGCTACTATGCGCTGCCCGTTCTCGCGGGCACCGATATCGTCGGCCACCTCGACCCCAAGGCCGACCGCGCGAACCGAAAATTGCTCATCGTCTCCCGCCAGATCCGCCGCGGCCACTCGGTCACCGCGGGAACCCAACAGCTCGCGGCCTTCCTCGGGCTCCGCACCGTGGCCCTCGCCCGCGGATGATTGGCGGCGGGCGCGGGCCGACCACCGCTCGTCAAACGCCCTCACTCCAACTCCGTCCACCGCGCAAACGCCTTCGCCAACTCCGCCTCGATCTCGTGCAACCGCTCCGTCGCATGCGTGACTTCCACCGGTGATTTTTTGAAGAACAACGGATCGGCCAACTTGGTCGAAAGGTTCGCCTGCTCGGTCTCCAATTTCTCGATCACCTTCGGGAGAGCCTCCAATTCCGCGCGTTCCTTGTTCGAGAGCTTGCGCACTTTCTTCGCCGGGCCCGCCGCCGCTTCGGCCGCGTCTTTCGCCTCGCGCTTGGCTTTTTCCTCGGCCGCCGCCGCCGCCACGGCCTTCGCCGCCTTCTCTTTCTGCCAGTCGTCGTAGCCGCCGAAATATTCCACCACGCGACCTCCGCCTTCGAAGACCAGCAGGCTCGTGCACACCTCGTTCAAAAATGCGCGGTCATGGCTCACCAGCAGCAGCGTGCCACCGAATTCCACGAGCAAATCCTCCAGCAGCTCCAGCGTCTCCGCATCGAGATCGTTCGTCGGCTCGTCGAGCACGAGCACGTTGCACGGTTTCGTGAAGAGCCGCGCCAGCAGCAACCGGTTCCGCTCTCCGCCCGACAACGCCTTGATCGGCGTGCGCGCCCGCGTTGGATCGAACAGAAAATCTTCCAGATAGGAAATCACGTGCCGCGTCTTGCCGTTGATCGTCACCGTCGGATTGCCGTCGGCCACCGCGTCCTGCACCCGCAGCGTGTCGTCGAGCTGCGCGCGCAGCTGGTCGAAATAAACCACCTCCAGCCGCGTGCCTTGCTCGACCGCGCCCACCTTCGGCGCGAGTTGCCCGAGCATCAGCCGCAGCAGCGTCGTCTTGCCCGCGCCGTTGGGGCCCACGATGCCGATCTTGTCGCCGCGTTCGATGCGCACGTTGAGGTCGCGCACGATCCAGCGCCCCTCATCCCCATAGCGAAAGCCCGCTCCTTTGCACTCGATCACCTTAAACCCGCTGCGGTCCGCCTCCTGCGCGGTGATGGTCGCCTTGCCCGTGCGGTCGCGGCGTGCAGCCCGCTCGGCCCGCATTTTCTCGAGCGCGTGAATGCGGTTGCTGGCCCGCGACCGCTGCGCCTTCACGCCGCGGCGGATCCACACTTCCTCCTGCGCCAGCTTCTTGTCGAACTGCGCGCGCTCCACCTCCTCGGCCTCGAGCACAGCCTCTTTGCGCACCAGAAACGTGTCGTAGTCGCACGCCCAACCAACGAGCTTGCCGCGATCGACCTCGACGATCCGCGTCGCGAGCTTTCGCAGAAACGCCCGGTCGTGCGTCACGAACAGCAGCGCCCCGCCCCACTCCAACAAAAACTCTTCGAGCCACTGGATCGACTCCAAATCCAAATGGTTCGTCGGTTCGTCAAGCAGCAGCAGCTGCGGTTCCTCGACCAAGCCGCGCGCGAGGAGCACGCGACGCTTTTGCCCCGCCGACAACGCCGCGAATTCATGGTCCGCCGGCAGCCCCATGCCTTCGAGCAAACGCTCCACGCGGTCGTGGCGCTCCCAGTCGTTGTGCACTTCGTAAGCCCCACCCTCGCCCTCGACCACCGTGCGCACGGTGCCCGTCAATCCCACCGGCACTTCCTGCCGCAGACTGGAAAACACCGCGCCTGCCTGGCGGAAAACCTGACCGACGTCGGCGTTCAATTCACCCGTGATAACCTTCATCAACGTGGACTTGCCCGCACCGTTACGGCCGAGGAGACAGACGCGTTCGCCCCGGTCAATCTGGAGATTGACCTTATCGAGCAACGGTGCGCCACCGAAGCTCAGGGAGACATCAAGAAGACTGACAATGGCCATGTGAACCGAACAGCTTGCACAACGCCCCCGCCCCAGCGCAAGGTCGGCTTTCCCGTTTAATTTCCCCAGACCCGCCCCACCCGCAATCCGACAACTTGTCACCTATTGGGTTACACTCCATCGGGTGCCGCCGGCTCCAAAACGCAAAATCGGCGGCGCGGCGGGCCCGGCGAAGGCGTGGGCTTGCCGGGGGAAGGGCGGGCGCTCAGCTTTCCGCGCATGCCCCCCCCGCCCCGCTATAATGTCCTCGGGGTCGGCGTCTGCGCCCTCACGCTCGCGTCGGCCCGCGATCTCATTGTCAGCCTCGGCACCCGCGATCCGCACTCCGCGCCCGCCCGCTACGTGTGCGTGACCACCGTCCATGGCGTGGGTGAGGCCCGCGCCGATCCCGCTTTCCGGCGCATCCTCAATGCCTCCTGGCTCACCACACCCGATGGCATGCCCCTCGTCTGGCTCGGTCCCCGCGGCATCGAACGCGTCTACGGCCCGGACCTCCTGCTCGCCGTCTGCGACGCCGGTCGCACCGTCGGCCTCACGCATTATTTCTACGGTGGAAACCCCGGCGTCGCGGAGGAATTGAGCGCGCGCCTCACCGCACGTTTCCCGGGCCTCGCCGTCGTCGGCACGGTCACACCGCCGTTCCGACCGCTCAATGCCACCGAAGCCGCCACACTCCGCGCGGATGTCGCGCGCACCCGCCCCGACGTGATTTGGGTCGGGCTCGGCACACCGAAGCAGGAACACTTCATGGCCGAGTTCGCCCCCACGCTCGACACCGGGGTGCTCATCGGGATCGGTGCCGCGTTTGATTTCCACTCCGGCCGCGTGCGCCAAGCGCCCCGCTGGATGCAGCGCAGTGGCCTCGAATGGTTATTTCGGCTCTGCACCGAGCCCCGCCGCCTCGGTCCGCGTTATCTGAAAACCAATCCGCTCTTCGTGCTGCGCACCTTCGCCCAACTCACCGGCTTACGTCGCTACCCGCTCGACTAGGAAGTGTCTTCAAAAGGATTGTCATCGCGAGGCGCGCGGAGCGCGCCGTGGTGATCCAGCTGAATTGCTTCCTCACCGCGCGGAGCGCGGTTCCTCGCAATGCCAAAATCTGAAGAAACGCTCTAAAACAAATCCCCCTGCTGCAACGCATCCCGCTTTGCCCCGTCGAGCGTGCTGAGCGCGAGGAGTTGCATCGTCGAGAGCGTCGCCATCTGCGGCTCGCGCGCGAGCGACGCCAACAGGAGCGCCCCGGCCAGCGCATCGTAGAGCGCCGCGTGATAGTGCCGCCGGTCCGGCGGACAATACGCCGCCGCGTACTTCTCCAGATCCCCCTGTAAGCCACACGCCAGCACCAGCGCCTCGAGCTTTCCCGATTCCAACTGCGGATAGAGTTGCGCGTAAAGCCGCGCCGAATCCACCCACGGGCCCCACTCCGCCACCCGTTTTCCCGGCCGCGCAAAATCCGGCGAACTGCGTGGATACGGCCACACCGATTTGAGCAGTCCGTTTTCCGCTCCGGCGTAGTGCGCCGCGAGCGGGCCCAACTCACGTAGGCTCGAAAAATAATTCCATTCCTCCGCAAACGGCTCATGCGTTGCCACCGCTTCCTCGCTCAATCCGTGCACCGCCGTGTCCTCGGGCCGCACCCGCCCCGTCGCCCGACAGATCCGCGTCCGCGCATTCGCCACCGCACCGTGCTGCACCTCGACCACCCCAAACTCCAAAATCCCCGACGCACGGCTCCCCTCAAAATCGACAAAAAATATCGGCTGCTCGGTCCAGTTGTTGCCCACGGCCACCACGCAACACCGGGAAGCCTGAAAACGAAATCCTTTTTTCCGTGTGTTCCGTGGGCTCGGTGGGCCACCTTTCCCCCGTGGACCTCACGCCCTACCGCGCCTTCATCACCGAGCTCGCCCACCAAAGCGGTGCGTTCATTCGCCCCCATTTCGGTCGTCTCGACCTCCCCGTTGAAACCAAAAGCGACGCCTCGCCGGTCACGCTCGCCGACCGCGGTGCCGAGGAACTCTTGCGCGCGCTCATCGCGAAAAAATTTCCCGCCCACGGCATCATCGGCGAAGAATTTGGCAGCGACCGCCCCGACGCCGAGTTCGTCTGGGTCCTCGATCCGATCGACGGCACGAAAGCCTTCATCACCGGCGTTCCGCTCTGGGGCACGCTCATCGCGCTCCTCCACCACGGCCAGCCCGTCCTTGGCGTCATAAATCAACCCGTGCTCGGCCAGCTCCTGATCGGCGATTGCGCCACCACGACGCTTAACGACCGCCCCGTCCGTCGTCGCGCTACCACCCGCCTCGCCGACGCCACGCTGCTCACGAGCGACACGCTGAATCTCGCAAAATATCAAAACGGCCCCGCTTGCGATCGCCTGCTCGCCCAAGCCAAACTCGTCCGCACTTGGGGCGATTGTTACGGCTACCTGCTCGTGGCGAGTGGCTGGGCCGACGTGTGCCTCGACCCCATCATGAACCCATGGGACATCGCCGCTCTCGTGCCGATCATCCGCGGCTCCGGCGGCGTCATCACCGATTGGCACGGTGGCGCAGCCTATCCCGCGGAATCCACCATCGCCAGCGCCACCCCCGCGCTCCACGCCGCGGTCCTCGCCGCGCTGAAAGCCTGACGCGGACCCACGCCGGAGATTGCGAACACGCGCCGCGCTACTTTTCGACGGCGAACCGCAACTGGCCCGGCGGTCGCCCGCCGGGATGAGCGGCGGGCCGGCCTCAGAAGCTCAGCGTCAATGTCACCCGCGTGTTGAGCCCCGGCTGGGCGAAGCGCTGGAGATCCGCACGGCCGCGGTCGAGTTCGCGCACGTCCTGCCAATACCAATACTGCCGGTCGCCCAGATTGTAGACCCCGGCGCTCGCGCGGAGATTCTTCGTGAAGTTCACATACCCCGTGAGGTCGAACAGCGTGACGCCCGCGGGCACGAACTGCACCGGCGCCGGCGGGCGGCCGTCCCACAGCGCGAGGATCGACGAGCCATCCGCCCGACTCTGGCGCGCGTGCGTGGTGGCGGTGAGGCGCAGGCCCCACTGGTCTTTGGCGGCGTAGCTGAGCGCGCTCACCCACTTGGGTGGTTCGATGGAGTTGAGCGGTTTGCCGGCCTGCAGATTATCGCCGCGCGACCACGCGAACGAGTTCGACCACGTCAGGCCGGCGAGCGATCTTTCATAGTGACCGAGCGGTAGCTCCACGGTGGCTTCCGCGCCGTGGATGCGGGCGCGGCTGACGTTCTTCGATTGATAGACGACCGGATCGACGGGCGAACTCGGGAGCTGCGGATCGCGGGTCGGGCTGAAGGTGTCGATGAAGTTGGAGTAGGCGTTGTAGAAAACACTGACGACGTAGCTCGCCCCGGGTCGACGCGCGCGCATGCCCAAATCGAAGCTGTCGCTGATCTCCGCCTTGAGCGCAGGATTCGGTCTCGTGCGGTAAAAGACGGGCGGCGTCGTGAGGTTCACGATGGAGCCGTTGAGATCTTCGTTCGTGGGATTGCGGAAGCCGCGGTGATAGCGGGCAAAAAACGTCTCCTGCGCACTCACGTGCCAGAGGAGACCGAGTTTTGGCGCGACGGCCCACTGATCGAAGCCGACCGGTGGCGTGCCCTTGGCGAGGTTTTGGTAGAAGACATCGTCGGTTACACCGAGACGGTAATGATCGAGGCGGACGCCCCAGCTCGCGATGTAACGCTGGCCAGCATCGAGGGTGACTTCGTCCTGCGCGAAGACGGCGTAACGGGTGACCTCGCCGTCGGGGATGCGTTTGAGCGGAAAATTTTCGCCGACGAAAATCTTGTTGAGAAACGCGCCGGTCGTGCCGTCGAACTGGGAGAAATCTTCATTGCGGGTCTGCTTGGTCTTCGAGCCGTCGACCCCCCACAGAATGCGGTGCGCACGATCGCCGAGCCGTGCGGCGCTCTCGACTTGGACGGAGCCGGAAAGCCCGCGGTTGCGGAAATCGGAATCACGCAAACGCAGGCGTGGCACGAAGACTTGCGGCGCGGGCGGCGGCGGACCGGCCGGGATCGCTTGGCGCGTGACGTAGGTCTCGCGGACTTTGGCTCCCTGCCATGAGAGGCGAGCCTGGAGATTGCGAAAATACCCCGACGCGCTCGTGACATCGTAGCCGACGGTGGCACGGTCGCGGGTGATGCGCTGGCGACCGGTCTGGCCCGCAAACGTCGTCGTGATCAGACTGGGGAACGAAGCCTCCGTGGTCTTCGTGAACGTCTCGCCCGTGAGGAAAAGCGTGCGGCCGGCCGCGGGCGTGTAATCTATCCGGAAGAGCCCAGCGTCGACCGTGAATTCGGAAGGATCAGCGGCGTAGCTCCCGTTGGGCTCGGCTTGTTGGCCTTCGCGATGCGTGGCCGTCGCCACCGCAGCAACCGAACCCGTGCGGCCGGCAGCGCTCGCGGTATGGGTCCACTCTTCGGTGGCGGAGGCGTAGGTCGACGAAACGCCGGCGAGCACAGCCCGTTTCGCATCCGCGAGGAGTGCCGTGGGCGCCGGGCTGATGAAGGAAAGCACGCCGCCGACGGCGTCGGAGCCGTAGAGCGCGGACGCGCTGCCTTTGAGAATCTCCGCCGTGCGGTAGAGCGACGGCTCGAAGTAATCCCGGCCGATGAGCTGCGCGTTGCCGAACGTGAACTGCTCAGGCTGACGCACGCCGTCGACCTGGATGAGGACGCGGTTGCCATCGAGGCCGCGGATATTGAAGGAGCGCGCCGTGGGAAAATTGCGGGGCGCGTTGCCCGTGGCACCAAAGGCGGTCGGCGTCGAAACGCCCGGTTCGTTGCGGGCGAGGTCGCGGAGCGAGGCCACCGGATTGAGCAGATCGTTTAAGCGGATGACGGATACGCTCGCCGGCACATCGGACACCGGCTGCGCGATCCGGGTCGCGGAGACCGTGATTTCGTCCAGGGCGATCGCGGGATCGGACGCGGATTGGGCGCGCGCCGCAGCCGCGAGTGCAGCAGCTAGGACGATGGTCAGGGTTCGCTGAGTAGGCATATAGATCGAGGTCAGGATTCGGTGAGGGGACCAGCATGCTTGCCGGGAACGAAGTGCAACCCCCGAGTGTGGCAGCACGACGCATATCAGCCGGAAAGAGTCCGCCCCAAGCTGTGCTTCACGGGTAACTCCCCCCGCTCCCTCCACGCGCGCCCCAGTCCCCGGGGTGCCACTCAGCGCCGGAAACTCAGCGCGACTTTTTCCCCGACCAGACACACGTCACCCGCGACGTCACGCCGCCGCGACCTTTCCAATCGGCCACGATGGTGAGTTCGCGGGGTTTTAGCGTCGCGCCGAGGTCGTCGCAAATCTTGTTGGTCACGGCCTCGAAGAAGATGCCGGCGTTGCGAAACGCGTGGAAATACAACTTCAGCGACTTCAACTCGACACAGGTCTTATCGGGCACGAAACGCACGATGATGGTCGCGAAATCCGGGTGGCCCGTGATCGGGCACATCGAGGTGAACTCGTGGTGCGAGTGCTCGATCACGTAGTCGCGATGCGGCGCGGGGTTCGGGAAGGTTTCGAGGATCTTTGAGTCGGCCATGATGGCCAACGGAACACACGGAACTCACGGAAAGAAAGCCCATTCTTACCGCCCGATGCCCGCTTCCGTGGATTCGGAGTGTTCCGTGGGCGACCACTCAGGTCGCCGTCTCGGTAAACCGGCTCTCCCGGATTACGGTGATCTTAATGGTGCTCGGATACTGGAGCTCGGCCTCAATGCGGGCGCGCAGCTCTTTCGCGATTTCCCGCGCGCGATCATCGGTGACCTCCAACGGCGAAACGACGACGCGAATTTCCCGACCGGCCTGAATCGCAAAAGCTTGTTGCACGCCCTCGATCGACACGGCGAGTTTTTCGAGCCGACCAAGGCGCTGGATGTAGCTCGTCATCGACTCCGCGCGCGCTCCGGGTCGCACCGCCGAAATCGTGTCCGCCAGAATCACCAAACCCGCATAAACCGTCTCGGGCTTCACTTCCTCATGGTGCGCCGCCACCGCGTTCACGACGATCGGCGTCTCGCCATAGCGCTTGATAAATTCCGCGCCAATCACCGCGTGACTGCCCTCGAGTTCGCCCGACACCGCTTTGCCCACGTCGTGGAGCAAACCGGCACGTTTCGCGACATTTGGGTCGAGGCCGACCTCGCTCGCGATCATCGAAGCGAGGAACGCTGTTTCCACCGAGTGATCGAGCACGTTTTGATTGTAGGAGAACCGATACTTGAGCCGACCCAGCAGCTTGATGATCTCGGGATGCAGTCCGTTGATGTTGAGTTTGGTCACCGCTTCTTCGCCGGCTTGGATCGTGACGAGGTCGATCTCTTCCGCCGCGCGTTTCACGAACTCTTCGATCGAGGCCGGGTGGATGCGCCCGTCTTTCACCAACGCGTCGAGCGCCGAGCGAGCCACCTCGCGGCGCACCGGGTCGAACGATGAGATCAGCACCATCTGCGGCGACTCATCGATCAACAGGGTGACACCGGTCGCCGACTCGAATGACTTAATGTTGCGGCCCTCGCGACCGATAATGCGCCCCTTCATGTCCTCACTCGGGAGCTGGACGATGGTGGCGGTCAGGTCGTTATTGGGCTTGCTGGCGATCCGCTGCATCGCCGCGACCAAAATGCGGCGCGCATCGGTCTGCAGCTCTTGCTCGGATTTCTCCAACGTCGCCCGCCGCAGCGCGCGCAACTCATCACCGCACTCCAACAGGACCTCCTCGCGCAGTTGTTTTCGAATCTCCTCGGCGTCCATTTGCGAAACACCCTCGAGACGCTTGCGGACGCTCTTC
Organism: Opitutus sp. GAS368; assembly: GCA_945871085.1. Lineage (GTDB taxonomy): Bacteria > Verrucomicrobiota > Verrucomicrobiia > Opitutales > Opitutaceae > GAS368. Next base: position 9,699 of record CAMBVX010000104.1, read on the forward strand.
GAAAGGGCGCGAATCGCGTCGCGGGCCTGCTTCACGGCCGCACTCTCGCGATTCAGCCGCTCTTGGCGCTGCTCCAACTGGTAATCGAGCAATCCGAGAGATTCCTCGTGCGCCCGGATCTCGCGCAACCGCACATCGCTCTCAATTTCGCGACGATCAAAGTCCCGGTTCAATTCGGCGCGCTTCTCCTGAATTTCGGCCTCGGTCTTTTGCTTCAGCTCTTCCGCCGCGACCGCCGCCTCACGCCGCGCCACTTCGATGAGTTCCGCCGCCTGCTCATGCGCCGCCCGGCGGGTGTGCCGCGTCAGCCGCCAGACCACCCAAAATCCGATGCCTCCGCCGACGACCAAGGCCGCCGGAAGCGACCAGTCAAAAACGTCGCTCTCGGCGATCAGAAACGCGAAGTCGGCTGCGCTCACTGAAGTCAAGGGAGCGGGAACGTAGGCCACCCCTGCCGAAGCTCAAGCCTTCTTCCCGCCAGTTCTCCAGTCAGTTACCGGCCCGTCATCGGTCGCTGAAAAACGGGCAGCGTCTCGGTGAGCACCCCCTGCATCCGCGCCAGCGCCGCCGCTTCGCCATCGGTGGCGTCCGTTTGCATCAAAACGTAGGCCCAACGATCAACGCGCGCGCGCGCCACCCGGTTCCATGCATCCAGCGCGAGTCGCCGACCGTGCGTCGCCACCACCGCATCGCCGCCCACAAACCAATAGGCCACCAATTGTGGGACCACCGTGCGCCCGCGGGTCGTCGGCACCTCCCGTCGCACCCGCAGGATCGTCGCCGGGAAGTCGCCCGCGAGTGCGCTTCCCTGTTCCAACACGTCCGCCGCTGCGGCCCCTCGGCGCGGAAACTCGAAACGATGCTCCACCGCTCCCGCGATCGTCCAGCCCTGCCCCACGAGACATAATTCCGGCCGATGAATCGAAGACCGATCCCGTCCGCTGAGCACCACGGAGAGGAACACCTGTTTCGACGGGTCGCCGACCGCGACGTAGTTTTTCCGCGCAAAGCCCGTATCCGGCGGCAACAGCTCCCGTTCCACCGGCGTCACCTCGGCACGACGACCGATCCACTCCGTGCCGAGAAACGCCGGTAGCTCGACGGGGGTTTTTCCGTCGGCCGAAAGCACGATACCCACCCGGCCACGCGACGGCCTCGTCGCCAGAGCCTGCAAAAAAAACATCTCGCCCGCCGCCAGCGTCACCACCACTGCCGCCACGCGCCATCCCTGCCACCCAAAACGTTTGTCACTTAATACGTGACAAACCGCCACAGGCCGTGCGGACGAGGGCGTAGCTTCCCTCCAAGGCTCCGGCCACCACCGTCGAATCCCCGTGGCGGCCGCGAGGACGCCACCGAGGACGATGACAAAGACACCGTAGCCCATCACGGTGTGCGCGAACTCGCCCCATTTCGGCCCGCCCCACTGCGCCGCGAACACGATCGCGGTGATGCGCGCGACGTTGCCCCCATACACCAACGGCAAGCACGGCAGCAGGACCAAGAGCCGGCGCACGCCGCCGCGAAAATTCAGGTAGCCGATCAACACCGACAGTGCGGTCAGCGCGACGAGCGAGTTTACGCCCGAGCACGGCGCCGCCACATCGTAATTAAAACGTCCATCCGGGGCGAGGAGCTGGGTGCCGTTGCGCACGACGGCGATACCCGCCGCGCGCGCGAGCCATTCGCCGGCCTCGACCACGCTCAACCGCAACGGCAGCCCGATTTCGTCGATCGCACCCAACGGAATGGCAAACACCAGAAATCCGAGGGGAAACGCCGCCACCCGGCCCCACCGCGGCCCACCTCCGAGACGCACGACGCCCCAGGCGAACAACAACAACGCGAGGATGGAAACGCGGGTTTGCTGCGCCGCAAACCCCAGCGCATGCAACGTCAGCCCCACCGCCATCGCCGCCAGCGCTGGTAGGTAGGAGCCTGCTTGCAGGCGATCATCCGCGCTCTCCGCTCTAAGCTCTGAGCTCTCCGCTCTCGGCTCTCCGCTCTCCGCTCCTCTCAGGTTCCGCCAACCCAACCACCCGCTCAGCGCGACGATCAGCAGCCCATGCTCCGCCTCCGAGGCCGCATCGAACCATTGGAAACCCCACCACCAAAACACCGACGCCGTGTCGATATAGCCCCGCGTCGCATTGCCGAAAAACTGAAACATCGCGCCCCCCGCCAGCGCACACGCGAGCGCCGCGAAGATCGGATTGGTCTTCGCCGCCGCTTTCATCGCCGTGACGCCAGCGCCTCCCGCACCGCCGTCAATCGCTCGCGCGCCAGTGTTTCAAAACTAAACGCCCGCGCCCGCCGCAACCCCGCCACCCGCAGCCGCTCGGCGTGAAGATCGTCCGTGCAAACTCGCTGTAGCGCCACGCCGGCGTCCGCCGTATCCGAAAAATTCACCCACACCGCCGCGTCCGCCGCCACCTCGCGCAACACCGGCAGATCCTGCAACACGCACGGGCACCCACACGCCATCGCCTCCACCACGCTCCGCCCAAACGTTTCCTCCCTCGTTGCGAGCACGTGCGCCCGCGCCCCGCGATAAATCGCCGGCAATGCCGCATCGTCCACCCAGCCGAGAAAGCGTGTGGCGCGCTCGACCCCCGCCGCCCGCGCGGCGGCCTCGGCCGCCGCCCGCCCGCCCGCCCAGTCGCCGCCGACGAGCACCAGCGGGAATCGCTCCCGCACCTCCGGCGCCAGCCGCGCGTAGGCCGCAATCGCCAACGGCGCGCGCTTGTAATCGTAAAAATTGGACACCCACAGCACATACTCCGGCGGCAAGCCGACCCGCGCCCGCACCGCCGCCTCGCCCACCTCCGCCTCGGGCCGAAACCGCTCATGTTGCAAGCCCTCGTAACTCACGAGCACTGGCGTGCGCATCGCACTTCGCCCCGCCCCCAACTGCGTCCGCGTCCAGTGTGAGTTCACGATCACCAGCGCCGCCCTCCGCAACCCTCGCGCGACCGCCCAACGCCGATACCACGCGCCTGACCCAACCCCACCGTGCAAATGATGCAGCGAAAACAAATGCATCACCACCGGCAGACCCGCCGTCCGCAGCGGCACGAACCCCACCGTCAGCAACGCCGCCGCTCCCCGCGCCTGGGCCGACGCCGCCACGCAAAAATGATCCGCCCACAACCGCGCCCCGCGCTGATCGTTGGCCGGGAACTCTCGCACGACCGCCACCCGCTCATCTGCGACCTCCCACGGCTGATTCGGCCCCGCAAACACGAGCCAGCTCACCTCCGGATACTGCCGCAAAGCGTGCGCCACGAACTCATGAAACAGCGTCGTGAGCCCGGTGCGCCGGAGCGGATTTTCACAGAGGATCGATAGCGCGAGTGTGACGGGCACGGCAGCACTGGTTTCTTGCGCAGGCACCATCAACCAAGTCCCGCGACGCGTGGGGCGAGACTGGGATCAGCTGCCCGGCGCGGCTCACTGTCGGCCAAGCGCGGCGGTTCATAGTGAGTCGCCGCATCAAAGGGCGCCAGAAAATGATCCCCCGTGAGGTCGGTCCGAACAAAAAACGCATTCGTTCCGGTGAGGTCGCAGCCGACCAACGCATAACCGCGTTCGCGTCCGAGCCGTTCAAACGCGGAGAGGCTGGCGCCGTTGACGACCGAGCCATCCCACGGCGGCGCATCGACCGGCGCGATCCACTCGACCGGTGGACGGAAGATCGCATTGTATTCAATCACGACGACCCGTGGTCGCAGGTCCGTGAGCGCCGCCCAAAATCGCCACGTGTGTTGATCAACATCCACCGAAAGCAGGTCGGGCTCCAGCGGCACGCCGGCAGCACTCAACGCCGCCGGAACCTCGGAGGCGGCCAACATCCCGGCCAGCAACGTGAGGCGACCATCGGTTAACTCGGTTGAAAAATTCTTCCGCATGGCACTCACCTCCGCGGCGCCGCCCTCACACCACCACCCGCGCCAACCCGTCCGCAACAGGTAGACGCTGTTGTTTTCCATCCCGTCGCCGACGCCGATCTCCACAAACGTTTTCGTGGGCGCCCCAATCCGCCGGAATATCTCCGCAATCATCCCGTCTTCACTGTGCTGCGAAAACGCCCGAAACGCCGCCGCGTGCAATCGCCGGGGGTCGCCGTAGCGGGGGTGACACCGCAGCGCATCGTCGGACGCGATCGCCGAGTGCAGCCGCCACGCCGCCACCTCGAACTTCAGTTGCAGCACGTGCTCCCGGATCTGACAGATTTCCCGCAAGACGGGGAGTCGGCGGTAGAAATTTTTGAGTGTGGCGCGCAACGACATCGCAGGCTGCATCGCTGCCGACGAACCCCACCGGGTGCAAGCTGTTAGCCATCCGCGCGATCCTCCGGCCGCCGGCCTTGAGTTTTCCTGCGCCTCGGCAAACCTCCCGCCCCACCGCATGATTCCGCTCGACGACCCCAACGACAGCCGCGCCGCTGGCCGGCAGCGTTCTTGGCGCGTCGGACACAACGCCGTCGCGCAAGGCTTGGCCAAAGGCGTCTCTGGACTCTGCCAATTGGTGCTCGTGCCCCTCCTGCTCGGGCACCTCGGGACCGACATTTTTGGTTGGGTCATGACGCTCTTTGCCGTCACCGGGCTCATCGCTTTCGCCGATTTTGGCGTCGTGATCGTGCTGCAGCAACGGCTCGCCGAGGCGTGGGGCCGGCGCGACTACACCGATCTGCGGAAGACCCACGCGAGCGGGGCGAACTTGCTGACCCGTGTCGGCTGGACGTTGTTCGCCGTCGGCGGGGTGTTCGCGTGGTGGGTCGGCCCAAAAATTCTCCCGGCTCCCGCCAGTATCGATCTGGGCACCCAACGAGCCGCGTGGCTCTGCGTCGCCGCCACGATTGCCACGGGAGTCGCGACGGGCGCCGGCCAACGGCTCGCCCTTGCCATTCAAACCAGTTGGCTACCCGCCGTCTGGGCGGCGGCCGTGAATGTCACGATGCTCGCCGGCGCGGTCGTCGCCGTGCGGACCCATGCGGGCGCCACTGTCTTCCTCCCCCTTCTCGGACTCGGCCTCGTTTTACCGGGGATCATCTCCGGCTTCCAAATCACGCGCCAACTCGGCTGGAAATCCGCGTCCGACGCCGTCTCCGCCGACCCCACGCTCCGGACCGAGCTGTGGCGCGAGGGACTGCGCTATGCTCCGCCCCATCTCGCCGGCGCCGTGCTTCAGGTGGCAACCGCCCCCGTCATTGTCCATTTCGGCGGGTGGGGTGCCGGCGCCGCGTTGGCCGTATTGCTCCGGGTCTTCGGCCCGATCACCCAAGTGCACGCCATGCTGCTCGGACCGCTCTGGCCCGCCTACGCCGAGGCGATGGTCCGCCATGATCGGGCCTGGATTGCGCGCACGTTTCGCGTATCCCTGCTCTTTACTGCGGTCGGTGCCATCGCGCTACTCGCCGTCACCGCCGCCCTGCCCGTCATCTTGCCAAGCTTGCTCGGGAATTCGACCGTGGTCCCGGTCGCGACGTTGGCGTGGCTGGTGGCCGGTTGGCAGATCGCGACCATGTGGCAACAACCGCTGGCCGTCCTCCTCTTTGGGCACAACCGCCTCGGCCGTATCTCCGGACGCATTACCCTCATTCACCTGCTTACACTGGTCGCCGCCGTGGGGTGCGGAGCGATCTGGGCCAGCTCCGGCGTGATCTCCGCCTTGTTGATCGGCACGTCCTGCGGGCTGGTCCCCGTTCTCCTGACTGAAAGTCTCCGGACGCTACGCGCACCATGAACCTCGCCATTTTCAAGACCAACCACCTCGGCGACAACGTGGTCTTCCTCCCGGTCGTCCAAACCCTGCGCCGGCTGCGTCCCACGTGGCGCATCACCCTCCTCACTGCACCTCATGTGGCCGAACTTTATCAAGCCGCGATCGCGCCGGAAAATCTCCTCACCGTCGACCCCGAACACCTCAAACGCGCCTGGCGGCGACCGTGGGAGCTGCTGGGCTGGACCCAACGACTCCGCACCCGGCGGTTCGATGCGTGCCTCGTGAGCTACGATCAATCCAGCGTCGCCCACGCGCTCGCTCGTATCACCGGCGGCCGCACCCGCGTCGGCGCCGCCGGGCTGCGCATCCGCCTGCGCGGCACCCTCACCCATGAAATCGCACGGGCCGCCGACTGGAGCGTCGCAAAGTGGAACTGGGAAACCGCCCGCGCGCTCGTCGCGCACATCGACGGTGCGGCGGATTGGCCTGCCGAACCACCTCCGCCGGATCTCGCTCACCTCGCCCCCGCCACCGTGCGTCAACCGCGGCGCATCGTGGTCCACGCCGGATCGAAATCACCCATGACGCGGTGGCCCCGCGCCCAATTCGCCGCCCTCGCCACCCGGCTGGCGCGCGATCACGAAGTCCGGTGGATCGACGCTCCCGAAATCCCCGGCCCCTTGCCGGCCGGGACCCAGGCCTGCCCGAGCCGCACCTTGGGGGAACTCGTGCAAGTGGTCGCCGGCGCTTCGCTGCTGATCGGCAACAACTCAGGCCCGATGCACATCGCCACGGCCGTCGGCACACCCGGCGTGATCATCAGCGGTCCATCGGCGCGCGTCTGGGATCCCACGTGGCATGCGGAGAAATTCCAACTCCTCCGCACTCCCGGTCTCGCCTGCCTGCCCTGCGACCGCGCCCTGCGGGCCGCCCCGACGTGCCAAAACACGGTGGAGCCTTTTGCCTGCATGCATCGCTGGAGCGTCGAGGCCGTCGAAGCCGCCTGTCGGCGCGCGCTGGCGACGTGACCTCCACTGCTCCGCAGTTGCAAAAACCAACCCGACCCGTGGAGTCGCGCGCATGCATCCACGGCTGCGCTTCTGGCTCATCGTCACGCTCGGCGTGCTCGTGGGCGGCGTCGTGTCGTTCGAGCTCGCGCAAGAATCCTATGCGTTCGCCGCCTTGATCGGCGTGCTGAGCGCGTGGCTACTCCTCGAATGGGTGGGCGGGCCGCGCCCCGAAGCTTGGCTGCTGGCGCTGGTTCTCGCCGGCTATCTCCTCGCCAACCGGGGGTTCGCCCAACTGCTCCTGTCACCCCAGTTCCCCTTGCTCCCAGCCGAAGCCGCCCTGCTCGCCGGCACCGCGGCCGCGCTGCTCCGCATGGCGTTTCGCCAGACGTCCGTCGCCTCGCGCGATGCCCTCAACCTCGCGATTTTCGTCTGGATGCTCCTCGGGGCCGCGCGCTTGTGGCCGGATTTCACCACCCACGGCGTGCTCGCGCTGCGCGACTTCGCCGTGATCTACTACGCGTTTTTCTTTTTCATCGCCCAGTCGCTCGCCCGCCACGCGGCGTCGGCTCGGCTCCTGCGTCAGGCCACGTTGGGCGCCTTCGCCGCCCTCCCGGTGATCTACTTGGTTTTCTCCCAGTTCACCGATTTTTTTCTCCAAACCATCCAGTTCCGCGGCGTGCCGTTGTTTTACTACAAGGACGACCTAGTCGCGGCCAATCTCGTCGCAGGGTTTTTCCTCCTGCTGACCGTGCCGTCCTGGCCTTGGCTGCTCCGTGGCGGTCTGGCGCTCGCCACCTATGCGACGGCGTTTACCATCCAATCATCTCGCGCCGCGATCGTGGGCCTCGTGGTCACCTCGGCCTGGTGGGCTGTCGCCCGCCGCTGGGCCCCATGGCAGTTGCAAGCCCTCGCCGCCCCCCTCGCGTTCGCCGCCCTGGCGCTGGTCGCCACCTTCGACCAACGCGATTTCAAAGACAGTCGACTCTACACTCTCTACGAACACGGCGCCTCGATCGTCGATTTCACCGGCACCGGCCACTACGCCAGCGAAGATCGGCGCTACGTGGGCGACAACAACCGCTTTCGCCTCGCCTGGTGGCGCGCCGTCGCCGAGGAGACCCGCGACGGTGGACCGGTCTTCGGCTTGGGCTTCGGCGCCGATCTGACCTCGCGGTTTTTGCGCACCTATGAATTGGACCTCGGCGACGATTTCACGACGCGCAGCCCCCATAGTATCGTGGTCACGGTGCTTGGCCGCATGGGCCTGACCGGACTCGTCGCCGCCGGCTGGATCGTGGCCGCGATGACGTTGCGCACGGTACGGATCGCCCGGCTGGTGCGCACCAACGACTCCGCGCTCGTCGCCTTCGGCTGGTGGAGCGTGAGCTGGGTGATGTTCGCCAGCGCCTGCTTCGGCGTCGTGCTCGAAGGCCCCATGGGCGCCATCCTCTTTTGGACGTCCCTCGGCCTCGCCCACGCCACCGGCGCCGACGCGCTCGCCAGCGCGGCCACGGAAAAAGCGGCCGAGGTTTCCGCCCACCCCATCGATGCGGCCTTGCCGCAGTCCGCTTCCGTCGCTGAAGTCGCCCACTCTGCGTGAACCTCGCCTCCCCCACCGAATATCTGAACGTCTTCAAGCCGACGACGCGCACCCAGTGGGATCTCCTGACCCCGCTGGCCTTGGCCGGACTGGGGCTTTTCGGACTCGCGTTCATCTACTCAGCCCAACTTTCCGCCCAAGGCGCGGACTGGATCAAGCAACTCATCTTTCTCGGTCTCGGCGCTGGCGTCTATTTGGCGGTTTCTCTGATCGATTACCGCTTTTGGCTCAGTGTCGCCCACTGGTTTTATGTCGCCTGCCTCCTGCCCCTCGTGCTCGTGCTGTTCCTCAACAACGGCCAAAATCTTAAGTGGGGTGCGCATCGCTGGATCGATCTCGGGTATTTCTCCTTCCAACCCTCGGAAACCGCCAAAATTGCCGTGCTGCTCATCACCGCGAGCCTCCTGATCCGCTCGAAAATCGGCACCGTAACCCAATCCTTGGGCACCCTGGGGAAATTGGCCCTTGCGGTAGGCGCACCCATGATCCTTATCCTGAAACAGCCCGACCTCAAATCGGCGATTGTCCTGCCCCCGATGGTTTTTTCCATGCTCTACGTTTCCCGGCTCTCCGCGCGTTTCTTCGCGGGAGCGCTCGGCGCGTTCGCCCTCCTCCTCGGTCTGGTGGCTTGGGATACCTATAACTACAAGAGCTACATCGAGTCCCACGATTATCCGTGGAAGCATGCGGAGCAAAACATCTCCGGATCATGGCTCCCGTTTCGGGACTACCAACGCAACCGGATCGTCGGTTTCGTCTGGCCCGACAAGATTGGCACCAAAGGTGCCGGCTGGAACCAAAGCCAGTCCCTCATCTCAGTCGGCTCCGGCGGACTCACCGGCAAGGGCTGGACCGAGGGCACGCAGGCCCAACTCGGCTACCTGCCCCGCACGGTCGCGCACAACGATTTTATCTTCTCGGTCATCGCCGAGGAAAAAGGATTTCTGGGAAGCCTCACGGTTCTCGGTCTGTTCGGTCTGGTTCTGTTCAACGGCATTCGCATCGCCGGTTCCGCAAGGGACCGCTTCGGCACTCTGCTCGCCATCGGCGT
>CAMBVX010000105.1 GCA_945871085.1 Opitutus sp. GAS368
TGATGAATGTCCTCAATGGTCGCTTCCAGTTCCACGGCGAGACCATATTCCGCGATCAGCTCCGTCGCCTCCGAACCGATGATGTGCGCTCCCAGAATTTCGCCCGTCTTCGCATCGCTGATCACCTTCACAAAACCCTCGCTCTCGGCCGACGCGACCGCCTTGCCCGACGCCGTAAACGGAAATTTACCCACTTTGTAGTCGAGTTTCTTTTCCTTCGCCGCCTGCTCCGTGAGGCCCGTGCTGGAAACCTGCGGTTGGCAATACGTGCAGCCGGGAAAATTCTTCACCCGCTTCGCTTTCCCGTGGCCGAACATCCCGTTGACCGCACTCACCGCCTCAAACGTCGCCACGTGCGCGAGCCAGGGCGGCCCGATAATGTCACCCGCCGCATAGATACCCTTTACGCTCGATTGATAGTCGTCACCGACCTTCACGTAATTACGGTCGAGTTCGATCGATACAGAGTTGCCCAGCACACTCTCGATGTTCGCGACGACACCGATCGCAGACAGCACCGTCTCAGCCTCGATCTCCGTGGTCTTCCCGTCCTTCACCAGGTTCAACTTTACGCTCTTGGCTCCAACTTGGAAATTCTCGCACTTCGTCGCCGTGTGAATCGCGATGCCCTGTTTCTCGAAGGAGCGGTGCAACGTCTTCGCGACCTCTTCATCCTCCACCGGCAAGATCTGTGGCAACATCTCGACGAGCGTCACCTTCGAGCCAAACGCATTGAAGAAGTAGGCAAACTCCACGCCGATCGCACCTGCCCCGACGATCACGATCGACTTCGGCAGCGTCTTGTTCGCCAGCGCCTCGCGCGACGTCATCACCCGCGCACCGTCGACCGCGAGATCGGGGATCCTCCGCATTTTGCAGCCGGTCGCGATGAGGGTATTCTTCGCCTTGAAAAACTTCCCCTTATGCTCGCCTTCGGTGATTTCGACCATGCCCGCCGCCGGCACCTGCCCGCGACCGACGTAGTAATCGACCTTGTTCTTCTTGAACAAAAATTCGATGCCCTTGGCCATCTGTTGCGAGACACCACGCGAACGCTCCATCACTTTGGCGAAGTCAAAACTCACGTCCTTCACGGTGATTCCAAACACCTCCGCCTTCTTGATTTTCTGATAAAGTTCCGCGCTCTTCAGCAGCGCCTTCGTCGGAATGCAGCCCCAGTTCAGGCACGTGCCCCCGGCGCGCTCCAACTCGATACACGCAACTTTTTTACCGAGTTGCCCGGCTCGAATCGCGCCCGCGTAGCCCGCAGGACCACCACCAATGACAATGAGATCGTATTCCATAGTTTCAGCCATGGCGCCAACCTGCCCCGGTCCGCCACACCGTCAAACGGATTTTCCTCCGCTCAAATATCGATCACGTCATTTGGCTTTTTCTTCACCGGACGCTCCGGCCCGCGCGGTGTCGGCAGCTTCCGCGTAAATCCGCTCAAGATCAAATTCGTCACACTCACCACCAGCGCCCCCCATACGGCCGGCCAAAATCCGGCGACGTGAAACCCGTCGACCAGCCGTCCCACAAACAAAAACAACAAGGCATTGATCACCACCACTCCGAGCCCCATCGTCAGCACAATGAAGGGCAACGTGAACAACACCAGCAGCGGCTTAATGATCGCGTTAAAGAAACTCAGCAGCAGCACGACCACGATTAACGTCTCCGTGCTGTCGCAAGAGATGCCGTTCACGAGCTTCGTTGCCAGCGTCACGCCCAGCGCCAAGACCAGCCAGCGGACGAGCAATTGAACTAACGGTGCATTCATTTCGACCGAGATTCACGCCCCGTCCGTACGCCGAGCAATGAAAATCCTCGTCGTCCAAGACTACCTTCGGAGCGGCGGCACCGAGCGCCAATCGTTGCTCCTCGCCCACGCCTTCGCCGCCGCCGACCACGCCACGACGCTCCTGACGTTTCGACCCGGCGGTGCCTTGTCCACGACGGTTCCCCCCGCCATCGCGCGCATCACCTTGCAACCCTTCGATTGCGGCCTCGATTGGTTCGCACCCGGATTGCTCCGCGCCGCGCACACCCATGCTTTTGACGTGATCCTCTGTATGGGCCGGATGGCTAACTGTTACGCGGGCGGCCTGCAAAACCGCCTCGCCGCCACCGCCGTCGTCGGCACCATGCGCACGGGAAAACGCCTGCCGGCCCTCTTCCGACGCTCCCTTCGTTCGGTCCGCCACATCGTCGCCAACAGCCACGACGCCCGCACCACCCTCATCGCCCAGCATGGAGTCCCGGCCGAAAAAATCTCCGTCGTCCACAACTCCCTCGTCTTCCCCGCCGCGCCCCTTGGGGACGCGACGCCCCCGTCGCGCCTCACCCTCCGCGCCCAACACGGTGCCACGCCCGCGACCACCGTCCTCCTCAATGTCGCGATGTTTCGCCCCGAAAAAAACCAGCGCGAGCTCATCGAGATTGTCGCCGGCCTCCCCGCCACGACCGATTGGCAACTGTGGCTCGCGGGCGACGGACCCGCGCGCCCCGCCTGCGAGGCCCTCGTCGCCCGGCTCAGTCTTTCCGCCCGGGTTCGTTTCCTCGGTTTCCACCGCGACCCATCTCCCCTCTACGCCGCCGCCGATCTCGCCGTGCACGCTTCGTGGAGCGAGGCCCTCTCCAATTTCCTCATCGAAGCGCAAGCCCACGGCCTCCCCGGCGTCGCCTACGCCGCGCAGGGCATTGGCGAATGTTGGCTACCCGACCGCACCGGCTGGACCATCCCCCGCGACGACCGCACCGCCTTCCGCCAAGCCCTCGACAGCCTCATCGCCGAGCCCACCTCCCTCCGTGCCACCCGCGCCACCGACGCGCGCGCCTACGCCCGCACCACCTTCGATCCTCGCCGCCAAGTCGCCGCCTACCTCGATCTCTTCGCTCGGCTCCGTTGGCCCCACTCCTGACAGCGTCCTGTCAGCAGACGCCAATTGAGTGCGCCCCCGGATTGCATTCTCACGATCCGTGTTCATCCGTGCCCATCCGTGGTTAAAAAAATTTCCGCTCCCTCGCCCGTCGTCGCCAAACCCGAGTGCATCCGCCTGCGTGGCGTTCGCCAAAATAACCTCAAAGGCTTCGATCTCGACGTCCCCCTTGGCCGCTACATCGCCGTCACCGGCCTCAGCGGCGCCGGCAAATCGTCCCTCGTTTTCGACACTCTCCACGCCGAAGGCCAGCGCCGGTACGTCGAAACTTTTTCGGCCTACACGCGCCAATTTCTCGACCTGCTCGACAAACCCAAAGTCGACTCCATCGAAAATATCCGCCCGTCGATCGCCATCGAGCAGACCAACACCGTCAAAACCTCCCGCTCCACCGTCGGCACGATGACGGAGCTTACCGATTTCTTCAAAGTCTGGTTCAGCCACGTCGCCGAATGTTTCGACCCGACCACCGGTGAAAAAGTCGAGGACGACAACCCGCAATCCATCTGGGAAAACACCGCCTCCTCCCACACCTCCCGCACTCTCCTCGTCTGCTTCAAAATCACCAAACCCGCGAACCTCACATGGCCCGAGATCCTCACCAATCTCAAAAACCAAGGCTACGTCCGCCTCCTCGCCACCCATCAAGTTCACAAAATCGAAGACCTGCTCTCCGCTCACTCAACTCTTAACGCTCAGCTCTCCACCTCCTCCTCGGTTCACATCATCCAAGACCGCCTCGCCGTCACTAGCGCGAATAAATCCCGTTTCCTTGAAGCCACCGAAACCGCGCTCCACTTCGGTCAGAGCCAGGTGTTCTTCTTCGCCGCCGACACATTCGCCCCGTGCGGCCATTTCTCCCGCGGACTCCACTCGCCCTCAACCGGCCGCACCTTTCGCGCCGCCTCACCCGCGCTGTTTTCCTTCAACTCTCCCCTCGGCGCTTGCCCTAAATGCCGTGGGTTCGGCCGCGTGATCGACATCGACTACCGCCTCACCGTCCCCGACCAATCGCTCTCGCTCGACGACGGCGCGATCAAATGCTGGGAGAGCGAGATCTACGGCGAATCGAAAAAAGACCTCTACGTTTTCGCGAAAAAGAAAAAAATCCCCACCGACGTTGCGTTCGCCTCGCTGACGGCCGAACACCAATCCTTCATCATCGACGGCGAGCCCGGCTACGGGGAAGAAAACGGGAAGCCCTGGCCCAAATATTGGTATGGCGTAAAAGGGTTTTTCCGGTGGCTGGAGAAGAACACCTACAAGATGCACGTGCGCGTCTTCCTCGCTCGCTATCGCGCCTACAATCCCTGCCCCGCCTGCGGTGGTCAGCGCCTCCAACCCGAAGCCCTTTGTTGGAAATGGCAGGGCCGCACCCTCCCCGAAATCTACCAACTCCCCGTCAGCGAACTCCTCGACCACCTCATTTCGCCGTCGCTTGGTGGCGAACTCGCTCGCGCTTCGTCCGACAACCGCAGCGCGTCGCTCGCCTACGAATCCATCCTCACTCGCCTACGTTACCTCGCTCAAGTCGGCCTCGCCTACCTCACCCTCGACCGCCAATCGAAAACGCTCTCCGGCGGCGAAGTCCAACGCGTCAATCTCACCTCCTGCCTCGGCACCTCCCTCATCGACACGCTCTTCGTCCTCGATGAACCCAGCGTCGGCCTCCACCCACGCGACATTCATCGTCTCATCTCGATCATCCGCACGCTCACCGATGCTGGCAACACCGTCGTCGTCGTCGAACACGACGAAGCGATGATCCGCGCCGCCGACCACGTGATCGAAGTGGGCCCCGCGCCCGGCAGCCGCGGCGGACACATTGTCTTCGCCGGCCCGGTCTCCGCTCTCCTCGCCTCACCCGCCAGCATCACCGGTGCCTATTTTTCCGGCCGTGAAACTATTCCCACTCCCACCACCCGTCGCTCCGTTTCCGCCAGCCACCCGTCGCTCCAGTTCACTCACGCCACCAAGCACAATCTTCGCCATCTCAGCTTCCGGCTCCCGCTCCACCGCCTCGTCTGTCTCAGCGGCGTTTCCGGTTCAGGTAAGTCCACCCTCCTCGACCACGTCATCTACCAAGGCCTCCTCGCCCAACGCCTCCAACTCACCGAAGACCCCGCCGTCATCGCATCCATTTCCCCCTTACCGGCCGACTCCCCGTTCAGCGAAATCCTGCTCGTCGACCAGTCGCCCCTCTCCCGTACGCCGCGCTCGAATCCTGCCCTCTATACCGAAGCGTGGGAACTGATTCGCGACCTCTACGCGGCTACGCCCACCGCCTTGGCCGCCGGCTTCAGCTCCTCGTCCTTTTCCTTCAACAGCGGTGACGGCCGGTGTGATCATTGCCAAGGCCTCGGCTACGAACGCGTCGAAATGCAGTTCCTTTCCGACGTTTTTGTCCCGTGCCCCGTCTGCGAAAGCCGCCGTTTCAAACCTGAGGTCCTCGCGATCCGTTGGCGCGACCGCTCTGTCGCCGACCTCCTCGCGACCTCCGTCAGCGACGCCCTCGCGCTCTTCGCCGACCACGCCGCCATTCACACGCGCCTCAGTTCACTCGAATCCGTGGGGCTCGGCTACCTCACTCACGGCCAACCGCTCAACACCCTCAGCGGCGGGGAATCCCAACGCCTCAAACTCGTCCGCTACCTCGGCACCTACACTGCCGACTCCGCCCAATCGAAAAGCGAAGATCCGCAATCAAAAATTCCAACTGGCGCCTTGCTCCTACTCGACGAGCCGACCACCGGCCTCCATCGCCACGACGTCAAACGCCTCCTCGCGGTTCTCCATGCCCTCGTCGATCGCGGCCACAGTGTTGTCGTCATTGAGCACAACCTCGACGTCCTGAAGTCCGCCGATTGGCTGCTCGAAGTCGGCCCCGACGCCGGCGCGAACGGCGGCTGCATCGTCGCCGAGGGTCCGCCCGAACTTGTCGCCGCCGCCACCACCGCCACGTCACCGTTCCTGCTCGAGGCCCTCGCCAGTGGTCATCTCTTGACTGACCAATCTTCCGCCTTCCCCGCCGCTGCCGAGGATCCCGCGCCTTACCTCACCTCCTCTGGCGCTCAACTCTCCGCTCTCAACTTTCCGCCTCCTTCCTCCCTCCGCATTGAAGGTGCCCGCGAGAACAACCTCAAAAATATTTCCCTCTCCATCGCGCACCGCCAGCTCACGGTCGTCACCGGCGTCTCCGGCTCAGGCAAATCGACCCTCGCCTTCGACATCGTTTTTGCCGAGGGCCAGCGCCGTTTCATGGAGTCGATGTCGCCTTACGCGCGCCAATTCGTCGAGCAACTCCCGCGCCCCGCTGTCGACCGCCTCTCCGGCATTCCGCCCACGGTTGCGATCGAACAACGCGTCACCCGCGGCTCCCGCAAGTCCACCGTCGCGACCATCACCGAGGTCGCCCAATACCTCCGGCTCCTCTACGCGCGGCTCGGTATCCAACATCACCCCGACACCGATAAACCCGTCACGCCCCTCTCACCCGGCCAACTGCGCGCGCTCCTCACTCGCGTCCTCGCCACCCCCGCTGCCCGCCGCGCGAAACACCTCTACCTCTGCGCCCCCCTCATCCGCGGCCGCAAAGGCCACCACCAACCCATCGCGACCTGGATCGCGAAGCAGGGCTACGAGCTCTTGCGCGCCGACGGCAAACTCACCCGCGTCGACACCTTTCAAAAACTCGACCGCTACAAAGAACACGACCTTGAAGTCGTCGTCGCCGATCTCACCGAGGCCGGGCGGCAGGACGCGCAGTGGGCAGATCGGCAATTGGCCGTCGCATTGCGCCTCGGCAAAGGCTCGTGTTTTCTGCTCACCCCGCACGGCGACGTCCTCTCGTGGTTCTCCACCACTCGCACCGACATCGCCACCGGCGAAAGCTTCCCCGAACTCGATCCGAAAAATTTCTCGTTCAACTCGCCGCGCGGTTGGTGCCCGACCTGCCGTGGCCACGGCCGCGTGTTCCCCTGGATGCTCGAGCCGGACGACGATGACAAAGACGACTCCACCGCCCGCCTCCGCGAGTTCGGCGTCGATTCCGCCGAGGATCTTTCCGACACCGGCTCGCCCTGCCCGGACTGTCTCGGTGCCCGCCTCAACCGCATCGGCCGCGCCGTCAAACTCCACTTCGTGTCCAATCGAAAATCAAAAATCGAAAATCAAAAATGCCCCCCTCCGCTCTCCCTCCCCGGGCTCCTCGCTGCCACCCCGTCGCAACTCCTCGCTTCCCTCCGCTCCCTCGACCTCGACGCCCGCGGTAAACTCATCACGCAAGACATCGTTCCGCAAATTGAGGAACGGCTGAAGTTCCTCGACCACGTCGGCCTCGGTTACCTCTCGCTCGACCGCCCCACCGACACGCTCTCCGGCGGTGAATCCCAACGCATTCGCCTCGCTGCCCAGCTCGGCACCAATCTCGCCGGCGTCCTCTACGTCCTCGACGAACCCAGCATCGGCCTCCACGCCCGCGACAACGACCGCCTCATCGAGACGCTCCAAACCCTCCGCGCCAAGGGCAACACGCTGCTCGTCGTCGAGCACGACGATGAACTCATGGCGCGCGCCGACCGCATCATCGACCTCGGCCCCGCCGCCGGCATCCACGGCGGTGAACTCCTCGCCCACGGCACGCCCGCCGAAATCCGCGCCAACGCCCACTCCCTCACCGGCCTCTTCCTCGCCAAGGGCATCACCCACCCGCTGCGCGGCAGCTACCGCCCGGTCGCCTCCAGCCAAAATCCCAAATCCAAAATCGAAAATTCTCCGCCCCTCGCCCTTTCCGGAGTCTCGTTCCGCAATCTAAAAAACTTCGATCTCCACCTGCCGCCCGGCCGCCTCGTGATGGTCGCCGGCCCCAGCGGCGCGGGCAAATCCACGCTCTTCCGCGACGTCCTCCAACCCGCCGTCGCCCACGCGATCAAAACGAAAAGCAAAAAACTCACCGGCCGCGATTTCGTCAAAGCCACCGGCTTCGCGACCGAGGGCTCACCCACTCCCTTCACCGCACTCACCGGGGCCGGCGCTTTTCGTTCGGTCATCGAAGTCGACCAATCCCCCATCGGCAAAACCCCGCGCTCCACGCCCGCTACTTACCTCGGCATCTTCGATCTCATTCGCCAATTCTTCGCGACGCTCCCCGAGTCCAAGATTCGCGGTTACACCGCCGGCCGTTTTTCCTTCAACACCACCGGTGGTCGCTGTCCAACGTGTGAAGGTGCCGGACGCATCAAACTCGAGATGGCGTTCATGCCCGACACCTATCTCCACTGTGATGATTGCCGCGGTTCGCGCTACGGCCCCGACCTCAACGATATCACTTGGAAGGGAAAAACCATCGGCCAGGTCCTGCAACTCACCTTCGAAGAGGCGGCCCAGTTCTTCGATTTCCATTCGCAGCTTTCGCAGGTCTGCAAACTCATGGTCGATTGCGGCCTCGGCTACCTCACCCTCGGCCAATCTTCGCCCACCCTCTCCGGCGGCGAAGCCCAACGGCTCAAACTCGTGACCGAACTTTCCGCCGGCCTCGCGACCTACCGCGAACGTTCCCGCGGCACCCTCCCGCGCAATCTCTACCTGCTCGAAGAACCGACCATCGGGCTCCATCTTAGCGACTGCGAGAAACTCATCGGCGTGCTCCACTCGCTCGTCGATCAAGGCCACACCGTCGTCGTCATCGAGCACCACCTCGACCTGTTGGCCGAGGCCGATTACATCATCGAACTCGGTCCCGTCGGCGGACCCGACGGCGGCGAACTCCTGTATCAGGGCGAACTCGCCGGGCTGCTGAAAACCAAGGACAGCCCCACCGCGCCCTACCTCCGCGCAAAACTAAAAAAGCAGAGCGGACTGAAGTCCGCCTTCTTTCTTGAGCGGACCCTCGAAACCCCGGCGGACTGACGTCCGCCCTGCCGCGACACCTGCGTTCGTCTCACTTCGCGGCGGCGCTCACGTCGTGCGCTTTCGCCGCGTCTTGCACGACCTTGATCAACTCCGCGATCGCCACTGGTTTGAGCAGATAGCGGAAGAGAGCCGCCTCGTTGACACTCCGGAGCAACATCTCCGGCTTCATATAACCCGTCACCAGCACGCGCTGCATATGAGGAAATTCTTCCCGCGCGCGCACCAGAAAATTCATGCCGTTGCCCCCCGGCATCAAATGATCGGCGACCACCACTTTGAATTTCTTCTTTTGCAGAATAAAATCCGCTTCGCGGGCCGTCGCCGCCGTCGAAATTTCGAATATCGGCGACAGCGCCGCCGAAAAAACATCCAATAACGCTCGCTCATCATCGACAAGCAGCACCTCGTCTTTTTTCGGTGCACCACCGGCAGCGGCGGCTTTGGAAGCAACTGGGTTCATTGCCCCAAAACCTGCTTTCCCCCCACCTCCATGGCAAATTCATTTCTACGGTTATTCTGGTCGTCAGGTTGACGTCCACATTAGTTTGGCTCGCCGCGCCCGAAAATTCCTATTGCATCAACACCGATGGAAATTCCCGACCTGCATGACGCCGTTCGCGATGGCACGCTCGCCCAATTGCCTCCCGCCCAGCTTACCGTGGCCCGGCTCACCGCGCGTAACGCCGCCGGCAATACTCCGCTCCACCTAGCCGGCAAACTCGGCCGCTTCGCCGACCTGCCCGCCGACGTCCTCACCGCAGATTCACTCACGGTAAAAAACGACGCCGGCTACACCCCGCTGCATCACGCGGCGCTGGGCGGCCATCTCGATCAAGTGCCCGTGACGCTGCTCACCGCGGACGCGCTTTCCTCCCGCAGTAACGCCGGCTACACCGTCTTTCACCTCGCCGCCGCGCAGGGCACGCTCGCTCAGCTGCCGGCGCATCTGCTCACGGCCGAAGTCGTCCTCCGCAAGACCGACGTCGGCAACACCCTCCTCCATGAAGCCGCCGAAAACGGCACGCTTGACCGCCTCGCCACCCTTTTCATCACCGCCGAAAACGTCGCTCAGAAAAATCTGGGCGGCGAAACCGTCCTCCATGTCGCCGCCTTCAACGGCCACCTCGACCAGTTCCCCCCCTCCTTGCTGACCGCCGCTGCCCTCCGTGATACCACGAGCGCCGGCGACACCGTCTTTCACGCTGCCGCCATCTCCGGCCATTTAGAGCAAATTCCAGCCGAACTGCTCACTCACGATAATTTGATTATCTCGAGCAAGACCGGCTTCACCGCCATCCACGCGGCGGCTGAGACCGGCCAACTCAAAAAAATTCCCGCCAGCCAACTCACGGCGGATCTCTTGCTCACCCGGAACGACAACGGCGACACTCCACTTCATGCTGCCGCCTATGAAGGCCATCTCGACCAACTGCCTCCCGAGGCCCTCAACAGCGAGCGCATTTTGACCCGCAACTACGACGGCCTCACGGTCGAAGACCTCGCCCGCGACCGCGGTCACTACGGCCAAATCCCCCTCGCCGCCCGCCCAAAGACCATGAGCCCTTTGCGGCGTTTTTTCCGCAATCTCGGTCGCTCGCGCGCGAAGTTTTAAGGCCACCGCCAGGCTCAGGTGAAGCGGCCATTCCCGCCGTCTGCGTCATTGCCCACTTTCGCCTTCCCCTCGGCAAGCTGCGTGCTTCACTGCAACTTCCTGTTCCCATCCAACGCCCGCAATTTTCCGCCCATCCCGCCTCCGTTTCTCTCATGAATACCACCATCAGTGCTATTACCGCCCGCGAAATCATCGACTCCCGTGGCAATCCCACGGTCGAAGTTGACGTCAAACTTGCCTCCGGCCACTTCGGCCGCGCCGCCGTTCCTTCCGGCGCCTCCACCGGCGAACACGAGGCCATCGAACTCCGCGACGGCGACAAGACCCGTTACGGCGGCAAGGGCGTCCAAAAGGCCGTGGGCAACGTGAAGGGTAAGATCGCCCCCGCGCTCCTCGGCTTCGACGCCTTCGACCAGACCGGCGTTGACCGCGCCATGATCAAGCTCGATGGCACGAAGACCAAGGCCAAGCTCGGCGCCAACGCCATCCTCGGCGTCTCCCTCGCCACCGCGAAGGCCGCCGCTTCCGCCGCCGGCATTCCCCTCTACAAATACATCGGCGGCCCGAACGCCAAAGTGCTCCCGGTTCCGTTGATGAACATCATGAACGGCGGCGCACACTCCGACGCCCCCATCGATTTCCAAGAGTTCATGATCGTGCCGCGGAATTTCAACTCCTTCTCCGAAGCGCTCCGCGCCGGCGCCGAAGTGTTCCACTCCCTCAAAAAAGTACTCAAATCCAAGGGTCTCCAGACTGCCGTCGGTGACGAAGGCGGCTTTGCCCCCAACCTCGCTTCCACCACCGACGCCCTCGACGCCATCGCCGAAGCCGTCAAGGGCGCCGGCTACAAGCTCGGCAAGGACATCTTCCTCGCCCTCGACGTAGCCGCCTCCGAGTTCTACGTGAAGGAAAAGAAAATCTACGTCTTCAAAAAGTCTGATCAACGCAGCTTCACCGGCGCCGAATTCGTCGCTTACTATCAAGACCTCTGCGCCAAATACCCCATCGTCTCCATCGAAGACGGCTGCGCCGAAAACGACTGGGCCACCTGGAAGAAACTCACCGACGCCCTCGGGGACAAAGTGCAGCTCGTCGGCGACGATCTCTTCGTCACCAATGTGGAGTTCCTCCAAAAGGGCATCGATACCGGCACCGCCAACTCGATTCTCGTAAAGGTAAACCAAATTGGCTCCCTGACCGAGACCCTCGACTCCATCGCCCTCGCCCAGCGCAATAGCTACACTACGATCATCTCGCACCGCTCTGGCGAGACGGAAGACGTCACCATCGCCGACATCGCCGTCGCGACTAACGCCGGCCAGATCAAGACGGGGTCCGCCTCCCGCACCGACCGCATCGCGAAGTATAACCAACTCCTCCGCATCGAAGAAGAGCTCGGCGCTTCCGCGATCTACGGCGGCACGCTCTGAGGTCGCTACGGACGGTGGGGCAGGCTTTATGCCTGCCATCTCTTTCAGGCCGGGCCTCACCGCCCGGCCTTTTTCCTGCCCATCCGGAACTCGCCACCCGGCGCGCCGTCCTATCCGTTGCATCCTTGTGTCGCTCCCGCCACCTCATCACCGTCGATCCTTGTTATGAACGCTCGCCTCATCTCCCTCGCCGTTCTCGCCGCCACTCTGGCGACCGCGGGCTTTTCCGCCGACGAAGCGCCCGCGAAGAAACCGGCCCGCAACGAAGCGTTGCGCGCCAAGATGGTCGAAGACGCCAAGATCCAAGCGGCCAAGCCCACGACGCCCGCGGCGACCAAACCCAATTCTTCGCCGGCGAAAGCCCCTGGCGCTCCGGCCGAGCCAGCAACCCCAGCCTCCGCCTCCGCCACGGCCACCCCGACAGAGCCAAGCCCTCCGACCAAAGCCAGCGAAGAGCCAGCCACGGTCCTCCCCCAGATCGAAGTCAATCGCAGCAAACTCCATCCCCTCGCCCGCGAACTCTACGAAAAAGAAAAGGAGATCGCGCGGGAGAAAGAGCTCACCAAACCGACCGAGTTAGACAAAGCGCTCAATCATCCAAAAATCTCTGTCCCTTTGTTTGGCGGCCAATCGACCTCCTCCCGCGCCTCGGTGGCCAGCGAGCGCACTAGCCTCCTCCAAGCCGAGGCCGACCTTATCGAGGAAATTGGCCGGGCCAAAACCAAGGAACAGAAGGCCGAACTGCGCCAACAACTCGACGCACTGAAAAAAATTCGCCGCGAGCTAGAGCACACCATCCGTTAACGCACTCTCAGTCCATCTCATCCCCGACCAGCAAACTGTCGAGCGCGTCGGCCATCAAGTCCATCGCCTCTTCGCGCGGGATATGTTTCAGCACATACCCGATCGCACCGAGCTCCTGAAAAAAACGGACAATTTCGGCCTTGTTCGCTGACGTCATGACAATCACCGCGACGGTCGGATCGATCGCCATCAAGCGGGCCATCATCACATCACCTGACATGAACGGCATGTTGACATCGAGGAGCACCACCGACGGGCGATGTTCGGCATAGAGCGCCATTCCCGCCGCTCCGCCGTTGGCCTCCCAGATCGTCGCGACGCCGAGCGACGTCAGCATCTGCCTCGTGAAAGCACGCACGTGCGACTCATCGTCGACGATCAGGGCGCTCAGGTGGGCACGCGCTGCAATCCTCGCGGAGCGAGGCGAGCCCTGCAGAACAGGAACGTTGGACATGGGTCCGACATCGGCCCGATCCCTGCCACACTTTAGCCGCACGACGAAAAATCACGACTCCGCGTCATCGGCCTCATCGGGCACGGCGCCCAGCGCATCGAGCGCCTCACCCAGCGATTTCAGCGCCTCCGCTTTCGGGCTGTGTTTGAGAATAAAGGCGACCGCGCCGAGCCGAATACATTCGAGCACCGTCCCGATTGAACTCTGGGAGGAAACCATAATTACCGGCAGTCCCTTCCGCTCCTCCGTCAGGCAGCTCAACACTTCGATGCCACTCATCATCGGCAGATTGATGTCGAGCATCACGAGTTCCGGATTGTGCTGCGCGACCATCGCTAGCGCCTGTACACCGTCGCCGGCCTCCCAGGTCGTTTCGATGCCTTGTTGCTTCAGCAACATCTTCACAAAAATCCGCACGTGCGGCTCGTCGTCGACGATCAGGGCATTGGTAGGCCGGGCCATGGTGATGAGTATTGGCAAGCAGTCCGGCGCTTCAAGACCTCACCGGACCCAGAAGTTCACTCCGCCCGCAGGATGTAGCCGCGCAAATATTCGCTCTCCATCATGGTCACTAGCACCGGATGATCCGGCGGTTGGTGGCTCCATTCGACGACCCGCACCTTGCGTTTTGCGTCCGTCGCGGCGTCGGCGATCACCCCCCGGGTCTCCGCATCCTGCATGTGATGCGAACACGTATAGGTCGCGAGCACTCCCCCCGGCGCGAGCCGTTGGAGCGCACGCAAATTGATTTCCTTGTAGCCCCGCAACGCCCCTTCGAGCGCGCTCTTCGATTTCGCAAACGGTGGCGGATCAAGCACGATCACGTCCCACAATCCGTCGCCTGCGCGCACCGGGTCGTTGAACCAGTCGAATACGTTCGCGACCACAAACCGCGCCGTCGCCGCTACCCCATTGCGCTCCGCATTGCGTTTGGCCGCGCCAATCGCGTCGAACGCACTGTCGAGTCCCAGCACTTCTTTCGCGCCCGCTCGCGCCGCGTGCAGCGCGAACGCGCCCTGATTGCAGAACGCGTCCAGCACCCGCTTCCCCGCGCAATACTTCGCCACCGCCGCATGCTGCGGCCGCTGGTCGAGATAAAACCCCGTCTTCTGACCGCTCTCTAAATCGAGCCAGTAGTCAAATCCGTCAATCGTCACCCAGCGCGGTTCCCACGGATTTCCGGACCGCGTGTGCACCTCCATCGGTAAACCTTCGAGCCTCCGAATCGGCGCATCGTTGCGAAAAATAATCTCCGCCGGCTGCACCACTTCCGCGAGCATGTCTCCGACCAACGCGGCCCGCTTCTCCATCGCCGCCGTCTGGATCTGGACGACCAACGCGTCGCCAAACTGGTCTACCACGAGGCCTGGCAAATCATCGGACTCCGACCACACCAAGCGCCGGTTGCTGCCCGCCTCGCGACGCGCCACCGCACGTTCAATCGCCCCGCGGATGAACGCTCCGTTCAGCGCCCCGCGCTCGCGACTGAAACGTCGCCAAATAATCTGCGACTTCGAATTGTAGATTCCGCTCCCGAGAAAACGGTCCGCCCGGTCGCGGCACTCGACCACTTCGCCATCATGTTCAGCCGGCAAGAGCGCCTCGACTTCGTTGGCAAAGACCCACGGATGTCCGCTGAGGACGCGAGGCTTGGCATTGGGTTTGAGTTTGAGCGTAGGAGTGCTGGCCACCACGCCACCCTTGCGGGTTCACGCCGCGCCGCGACGAAAAAATTTCGCCACTCAAAAATCGTCGTCCCCGGAGTTCGCGGGCCCGGTTTCGCGCGGTGCCGGCAGCGCCATCACAATTCCGAGCGCAAACACCAGTTCGAGATACACCGCGATGCACAAGATTGCTTTCACCTGTCTCTAATCGGCACAGTTCGCCCAACCTTTAGCCCGCCGGCCCGCCTTCGCTCTAAGATGCCCGCTTATTCCCCGACCCCACTCGCCCAAAAACTCGGATTCAAGCCCGAGACCCGCTATCTGCTCATCGGGGCCCCTGCTGGCTTCGATCGGCTGATCGTCACGAAACCTGAGTCCGCCGTCGCCGTCGCCCCGCGCGCCGCCATGGCCGATCTTATCATTTTTTTCGCCGCCAATCTCAAATCCCTCACGTCGCACCTCCCGGCGCTGATCCCGAAACTTCCCTCCACCGGCGCGCTCTGGATCGCTTGGCCCAAACTCGCCAGCGGCGTCCCGACCGACCTGCGCGACAGTGTGGTGCGCGAGACCCTGCTCGCCACGGGTCTCGTCGACCTCAAGGTCTGCTCGATCAGCGACACCTACTCCGGCCTAAAATTTGTCCGGCGCATGAAAGACCGCCCCGCTCCCCTCAAGAAATAGGCTTCCCCCTTCGCCTCCGGCCCCTTTCCTTTGGCCCTTACGCCATGTTGCCCGCCCTAGAAATCGCCCGCCGCCGCACCTTCGCGATCATTTCGCACCCTGACGCGGGTAAGACCACGCTCACGGAAAAATTCCTGCTTTACGGCAACGCCATCCACCTCGCCGGCACCGTCACCGCTCGGAAAAACCAACGCGCCACCGCCTCCGACTGGATGGAACTCGAAAAGCAACGCGGCATTTCCATCTCCTCCACCGTCCTTCAGTTCGACTACGCTGGCTGCGCCGTAAATCTCCTCGATACCCCGGGTCACAAAGATTTTTCCGAAGACACCTACCGCGTCCTCACCGCCGTCGATGCTGTCGTCATGGTCATCGACGCCGCCAAGGGCATCGAAGCGCAAACCCGCAAACTCTTCGAAGTCTGCCGTCGCCGCGGCGTCCCGATTTTCACGTTCATGAACAAGTGCGACCGCCCCACGCGCAACGCCCTTGAGCTCCTCGACGAACTCGAAACCGTCCTTGGCCTTCAGTCCTCCCCCGTCATCTGGCCCCTCGGTAATGGTCCTTCCTTCCGCGGAGTGTTCGACCGCCGCACCCGTGAAGTCCACCTCTTCGAACGCGTCGCCGGCGGCAAATTCCAAGCCCCCGTCAACGTCACGTCCCTCGAAGATCCCGCCGTCCGCGCGAAACTCGACGACTACACCTTCGATCAAGTGACCGAACAGCTCGCCATGCTCGACGGCGCCGGCCACCCGTTCGACCTCGCCGCGATCCGCGCCGGTCAACAAACCCCCGTCTACTTCGGCAGCGCCGTCAACAATTTCGGCATCCAGCTCCTCCTCGACGGTTTCCTCCAAGACTCCATCCCGCCCCAGCCGCACCGCTCGGTCTCAATTCAAAATCCGAAATCCCAAATCGAAAACTGGACCGTCCCCGTCGACTACCCCAAGTTCTCCGCCTTCGTGTTTAAGATTCAGGCCAACATGGACCCGAAGCACCGCGACCGCATCGCGTTCGTCCGGATTTGCTCCGGCAAATTCGAGCGCGACATGACCGTCATTCATCAGCGCAGCGGCCGCACCGTCCGCCTCTCCTCCTCGCATAAACTCTTCGGTCAAGATCGCGAAACCGTCGATGAAGCCTGGCCCGGCGATGTCATCGGCCTCGTCGGCCACGATAGCTTCCGGATCGGCGACACCCTGACGGAGGACAAATCCATCCTCTACGACGAGATTCCACGCTTCCCGCCCGAGGTCTTCACGTTCATCGCCAATCCGACTCCTTCTGACGCGAAAAAATTCCGCGCCGGCCTTGAGCAACTCCTCCAGGAAGGCGTCGTCCAGTCCATCACACTGCGCGCCGGCATGACGACCTCCACACTCCTCGCCGCCGTGGGCACCCTGCAATTCGAAGTCGTCCAATGGCGGCTCCAAGCCGAATACGGCGCCGAGTCCCGCCTCGATCCCTCGCCGTGGAGCCTTATGAAGTGGCTCGCGCCCGTCGACCCCGGGCAAAAACTCCCCGACCCGTCACTCTTCCTCGTTCCCAGCGGTGTCGCCTTCGGGGCGGACAAACTCGACCAGACCGTCGCGCTTTTCCCCAGCGAATGGACGATGCGATATTTTGCAGAAAAGAATCCTGCGGTCCGCCTCCACGACCTCCCGCTCGAGCAGACCAAAACGTAAACGCTGGCGCCGCGCCGGCCATCGTTGCGCGGAATTTCCGGATTCTGCTCGCACCGGCGAAAAAAACTTTCTCCCTTCCGCAGATGATTTTTCTGCGCCGCCTCGTCCTGCTTGTCTCCGCCGTCGCGCTCGCGCCATTCGCGTGCGCCGCCGCCAAGACCAAACCCACTCGCCCCACCGAGGTCGACAACCCCACCGCCTACAAAGGCGCCGTTGTCACCGACGCCGCGACCGGTGCCGTCCTCTACGAAGATCGCGCCGACTATGAGGGCCCGCCCGCCAGTATGGCCAAACTCATGACGTTTGCCGTGCTCCACGAAAAACTCGTCGCCGGCCGTCTCTCCCTCGCCGCGCCCGTCCGCATCGTAAACGAGGACAACATCGGCGGCACGCAGGTCTTCCTCGATCCGCGCGAGACGTTTCCTGTCGAAGAACTCATCTACGCGATGATGATCCAGTCCGCCAACGACGCCGCGCGCGCCCTCGCCCGATTCGCCGGCGGCTCAGTGCCCGCCTTTGTCGAACTCATGAACACGAAGGCCCGCCAGCTCGGTATGACCCACACCACTTTCCGCACACCACACGGACTCCCGCCCTCGACCCGCCGCCTCGCGGACACTGATCTCACAACGCCGCGTGACTATGCCATCCTCTGCCGCCACCTCGTGCTCAACACCACGGTGCTGAAATATGCGTCGGTGAAAAACCGCGACTTCGGCCCCGAGCGCACCAAAGGCCCGATGAAAATGGAGAACCACAATAAGCTGCTCGGCAAAGTCAGCGGCGTCGATGGACTCAAGACCGGCTATACCACCGCCGCCAGCTACTGCACCAGCCTCACCGCCGAGCGCGATGGCCGCCGCGTGATTGTCGTGATCATGGGCTCACTCGGCCCCGGCGGCCAAGTCGACAAAGGTAAGACCCGCGACCTCAAGGCCGTCGAGCTCATCGAGCGCGGTTTCGCGGCGATGCCCGCCGGCGGTCCACCCTTTGCCTCGGTGAAACCCGTCGATAACTCGCCCATGTCCCTTGCACCCCAGCCCCCGACGATCAAACCCGCCGCGCCCACCGAAGCCACCCAGTCCGTCATCAAATTCTCGATCCCCGGCGCAAAAAAATAATCCGCCCGCATCTGCGGTCAGTGCTCCAGCACCATAATCAGGAGACCGACGATCGAGAATAATCCGCCCAGCAGCCCCGCCTCGTAGCGCTCCAGTTTCTTTACCTGGATTTTTTCCAATCCGACGAGCGCCAACCAAGTGAACAAAAGCATTCCGGCAAACGTCGCCGCTGCGAGAATCACGCTGAGGACAAAAAAACCGCGCCAACCGAATTGCACCCCCGAAAGATAGATCGGCAAAAAGGCTTCGCACGGTGATAAGGTCAGCATCAGGAACAACCCGCTGATCGCCGCCCAATCTCCCTTTTTTTGCGACATGAGTTCGCTGTCCTTCAGTTCCCCGTCCCAGTGACTGTGGCCCGCCGCTTCGTGACCGCAATGTACATCCGGCCGATGGTGTCCGCCCGGCACCGGATGATGGCAGATGCCGGCCCCGCGCCATTGCCGCCAAAAATAATAAAGCCCCACGGCCAACAGCACGCCGCCCGCGATCTTCGGAAATGCCTCGCCGATATGCTCGTCGAGTTGCAACCCGAACCACGCCAAACCCAGCCCGAGCAGCGTCGTCAAGGCCACGTGCCCCAGCCCCGCAAACATCGTCACGAGCAGTGTTTTTGCTCGATTCCAACCCCGCGCCCGCGCCACCAGCACGAACGGCAACCAGTGCGTCGGAATCGCGGCGTGAAAGAACGCCACAGTAAATCCGGTGAGAGCCAAGGT
>CAMBVX010000106.1 GCA_945871085.1 Opitutus sp. GAS368
ATTACCAGGACGGCACCGATGAATTCCACCGCATGATGCGCCACGGCTACTACGCCTCCGTCAGCTACGCTGACAAACTCGTGGGCGACGTGCTCGCCGAACTCACCCGCCTCGGCCTCGCTGACAACACTATCGTCGTCCTCTGGGGCGACCACGGCTGGAACCTCGGCGAGCATGATTTCTGGGGAAAACACAACACCCTCAACACCGCCGTCCGCGTCCCGCTCATCGTGAAAGTCCCCGGCAAAACCTCCGGTCAGAAATCTGACGCCCTCGTCGGCGTCTACGATCTCTTCCCCACCCTCTGCTCTTTGGCGAATCTACCGATTCCCTCGACCGTGCAGGGCCGCAGCTTCACCGCGCTCCTCGCCCATCCGCATCAGAAATTCCGCGATTCCGTTTACACGCGCTTTATCAAAGGCGACGCCGTTGTCACCCATCACCTGATCTACACCAGCTATGGCGAGGACGGCGAGATGCTCTACGATCTCCCCTCCGACCCGGGCGAAAACCACAACCTCGCCGGTCTACCCGCCCACCAAAAAGATCTCGTCGCGATGCGCGCCTTGCTTGCCTCCCACCAGCAAATCGCCGCCTCCGCCAAAGTCCCGTCACCCCGGCGCTCGCCCACCCAGCAGGTATCAGACGACCCCGCTAAATAATCCCGCGCCACCACCCACCGGACCCGCGGCTCTCCAACCGCCGACCTTCAGCGATCACCCGACCTCCGCTCTCGTGCGCCCCAACGTTTCAAAACCCATGCAGACCTCGCTCCGGCTGACCGCGACGCTCACCCTGGTTATATCAATCGCCCAAAAGCTTCCGACTTTGCTTTGCCGGGTAGCCGCGAGCGCCAGCGAGTGGTGATCCGTCCACTCGCTGGCGCTCGCGGCTACCAAAAGTCCAGAGTTCAAAGGACGTTGGTCTGACCACCACCGCTCCAGATTCGCGCGGTTGAGGCTGGGCCTGTCGCCAATAAATAATATCAACGGTCTCGCACGCCCCGTCGTGCGCCTTATGTTCGAACCAACTGTTATTGTCAGCTGACTTGCCATGGACGAACTCAACGAACTTTCCGATCTCGCCGAAAAGCGTTTCACCCGCGTCCGCGACAAGCTGCGCGCCAACCTCGTCCCGCCCCTCGTCGCGTCGCTGCGCCACTACGACCGCCGCAATCTCCGTCCGGATTTACTCGCTGGCCTGACGATCGCCGCCGTCGCCATCCCGCAGTGCATCGCCTTCGCACTCCTGATCGGCATTCCCGTCCCCGCCGTCGTTGCCAGCGCCATCGTCGGCACCTTGCTCTGCGCCCTCTTCTGCTCGTCTAAACACCTTGTCGTCGGGCCGACCAACACCATCAGCATCATTTTGACCGGGGCGCTGATCTCACTCGCCGCCGAACCCCTCGCCCCCCTGCAAAAAGTCCTGCTCATCGGTTTTTTCATGGGCGCGCTGCAACTCGCCGCCGGCCTCTCCGGTCTCGGCAAGATCACCCAGTTCGTCTCCCGCTCCGTGATCGTCGGCTACACCACCGCCGTCGGCATCCTCATCGCCACCGGCCAGCTCGGAGATTTGCTCGGCATCGCGCACACTCCCGATGTCAGCCTGCCCGGCACCCTGCGCCACCTCGTCACCAGTTTTTTCACGCTCAACCTCAACTACGCCACCGCCTTCACCGGACTCATTGCCCTGCTCGCGATCATTTCGCTGCGCCGCTGGCGTCCGAGTTGGCCCGACGGCCTGCCGGTCCTCGTGCTCGCCGGCGGTGCCGCCTTCACCTTCGACCTTTCGGGCTACGGCGTCAGCACCGTCGGCGATCTCGGAAAAATTTCCGGCGGCCTTCCTTTTTTCACGGGCTTCCCGCTCAACGGCGATACGATCCAACTGATCCCGAAACTCACCAGTATCGCCGTCGCCGCCGCCATTCTCGGTATGTTGGAAGCCGTCACCGTCGCCAAGAGTCTCGCCGCCAAAACAGGCCAAGCCATCGACCCGAACCAAGAACTCATCGGTATGGGCCTCGGCAATCTCGTCGGCGCCGGTTTCGGCGCGAGTCCCGGCTCCGCCTCGTTTCTGCGCAGCGCCGCCAACCTCCGCAGTGGCGGCCGCACCCAGGTCGCGGTCGTCGCGAGTAGCGTCTTCGTGCTCGCCATCGTATTCGTCATCTCGCCCTTGCTCGCCGAAATCCCCATCGCCGCGATTGCCGCCTACCTCATCGTGATCGCCGTGCGCCTCTTCCAACCCGCGCAGATTTTTTTGGTGCGCAACTCCACTCGCGCCGACGCCGCCGTCTTCTGGATCACCCTCATCGCCGCCCTCTTCCTCCAGCTCGACACCGCAATCTACGTCGGCATCGGCATCTCGCTCGTGTTTTTTCTCCAGAAAGCCAGCGCCCCCGCGCTGTCCGAGCACGCCTTCAACGACCTCGGCCAACTCGCCGAAATCGACACACCGGCCGAGCGCAACCACGCCCAAATCTCCATCGTCCACGTCGAGGGCGACCTCTTTTTCGGCGCGGCCGATCTCTTCCAAGACGGCATCCGCCGCCTCGCCGCCGACCCCCATATCCGCATCTTTATTTTGCGCATGAAAAACGCGCGGCACCTCGACGCCACCACCGTGATGGCCCTCGATCAATTGCACGACTACCTCAAATCCGATGGCCGCCATCTCCTGATTTCCGGTGCCCACGGTGATGTCGCCCTCGTGCTCAAGCGCAGCGGCCTCGCCGCCCGCATCGGCCTCGAAAACATTTTCCCCGCTGAGGAAAATCCTACCCTCGCCACGAAAAAAGCCCTCCAGCGCGCCCAACAACTCCTCCCCGATCAAAAACCCGAAGTGCGGATCTTCTACTCCAAACCCCAGCCCGGCGCCGCCTAGGATCACTTTGTCACCTGCCGCGCAAAAAACAGCCTGCCGCGAGTGTAACCCAATAGGTTACACTTCTTCTGAAATCGCAGCCTGAATCCGGGTACAACGTAACCGCAAAATCCGCGCTCGCCCCTTCGGCTCTCTTTCCCGCCTCCGCCCAACCGCCATGCAAAGACTCTTCCGCTGCCTCTTCCCGCTCGTCCTGAGCGCGACCGTCGCGTCCGCCGCACCCGTCCACCTCGTCGACGAAAACCCCGTCTCCATCACCACGGTCGCCCCCGGCGTCCACCTCGTTGACTTCGGCCGTGTTGCCTTTGGTAACCTCCGGCTCACCCCTCCCGCGACGGCCGCCGGCACCGCGACGTTGCACTTTGGCGAGTCCTTCACCGCCGGCCGCATCAACCGCCAACCGCCCGGCACCGTCCGTTACGCGACCGCCACCGTCCCGCTCACCGGCGCGAAAACGCTCATCGCCGCACCCGCCCCCGATGCCCGTAACACCCGCCAACTCACCGGCACCGAAAAGCCCGACCAGTTCGGTCACATCACACCCCGGACCGTGCTCACCCCCGCCGCCTGGGGGGTCGTGCTACCCTTCCGCTGGGTCGAGATCGAGGGCTGGCCCGGCGAACTCCGCCCCGAACACCTCCGCCGCCAATCCGCCTACGCCAGCACGTGGGATGACGCCGCCGCCTCCTTCCGCGCGTCCGATCCGCTCTACAACCGCATCTGGGATCTCTGCCGCTACTCGATTAAAGCCACGACCTTTGCCGGCGTCTACGTCGATGGCGACCGCGAGCGTATCCCCTACGAGGCCGATGCCTACCTGAACCAGCTTTCCCATTACACCACCGACGGCGACATCCAGATGGCGCGCGACACCTACGATCACCTTATGGCCAACGCCACCTGGCCCACCGAGTGGGCCACGCATCTGATTTTTATGGTCCACGCCGATTGGATGCACACCGGCGACACCCGTTGGCTCGCCCCCCGCTACGCGGCCCTCAAATCCAAGCTCCTGCTCGAGCGCGCCCGCGCCGATGGCCTCATCACCAGCACGCCCGCCCACATTAAGAAAGGCGACCTCGTCGATTGGCCCGTCACCGAACGCGACGGCTTTGTCTTCACGCCTGTCAACACCGTCGCCAACGCCTTCTACCTCCGTGGCCTCGCACTCATGGCCGACCTCGCCCGCGTATTAAAACACGACACCGATGCCTCCGACTATACGTCCCGCGAACGCGCCGCCCGCGCCGCCTTCCACGCAAAACTCTTCGACGCCACGCGCGGCGTTTACCGCGATGGCGAAGGCACCGACCACGCCTCGCAACACGCCAACCTCTTCCCGCTCGCCTTTGGCCTCGTGCCCGCGACCGAGCGCGCCCGCGTCACCACCTTCGTCGCTTCGCGTCACATGGCCTGCTCCGTTTACGCCGCGCAATATCTCCTCGAAGCCCTCTTCCAAAACAACGCCGCCGACACCGCGCACGCCCTCATCATCGCCCCCGGCGACCGCAGCTGGAAACACATGGTCGAGAGCGGCACCACCATTACGTGGGAAGCGTGGGACCAGAAATACAAACCCAACCAAGATTGGAATCACGCCTGGGGCGCCGCGCCCGCGAACTTGTTTCCCAACTACGTCCTCGGCGCGCGCGTGCTCACGCCCGGCTGGAGCCAAGCCACAATCCGCCCGCACCCCGGCACCCTGACCGAAGCGGAAGGCAAAATCCCCACCCCCCGCGGCCCGATTCTGATCAACTGGAAAAACGCCGCGACCTTCAGTCTCACCGTTACCATTCCCGCCGGTATGACGGCCCTCGTCGAACTCCCCGCCGCCGCCCCGTCACGCGGCGTCTTCAGCGGGGCCAACGCCATTCCGGCGAAACGCTCCGGCAATTACTGGCACCTCACCTCCGCGGTCTCCGGCACGCACACCTTCGAGGTGAGGTAATCACGTCACCCACTCCCATGAAACGCCTCGTTTACCTGCTCAGTCTTTTTTCAATTCTCTGCCCGCTCCGCGCCGCAGCGGGCGCCCCACCGCTCAACATCGTCGTGCTCTACGCCGATGACTGGCGCCACGACACCCTCGGCGCGGCCGGCCATCCCGTCGTCAAAACGCCCCACCTCGATCGTCTCGCCCAAGAGGGCATGCGCTTTACGCACAACTGTGTCACGACCGCCATCTGCGGCGTGAGCCGCGCCACACTCTTCACGGGTCAATGGATGTCGCGCCACGGCAACCCGGCATTCGCCATGTTCACCACGCCATGGGCCGAGACCTACCCCGGCCTCCTCCGCAAAAACGGCTACCACGTCGGCCACATCGGCAAGTGGCACAACGGCAAATTCCCCCAGGAGAACTTCGACTTCGGCCGCTCCTACAGCGGCACCCACTGGATCACGGAAGCCGACGGCACCAAAATCCACGTCACTCAGAAAAACGAAAACGACGCTCTCGAATTTCTCCGCACGCGCCCCACCGACAAACCATTTATCCTCACGCTCGCCTTCTTCGCCACCCACGCCGAGGACCAGAATCCGCTCCAGTTCCTGCCCCAGCCCGCGAGTATGGAGCGCTACAAGGATTCGCTCATTCCCGTGCCGAAAACCTCGTCCGACGAGTATTTCAAACGCCTCCCGCCCTTCCTCGCCAACGAGCAGAACGAAGGCCGCGTCCGCTACCACTGGCGCTTTGATACCCCGGAGAAATATCAGACGATGATGAAGAACTATTATCGTCTCGCCACCGAAGTGGACACGACGTGCGGCCGCGTGCTCGCGGCGTTGCGTGAGCAGGGCATCCTCGAAAACACACTCGTGATCTTCACCGCTGACAACGGTTACTTCCACGCCGAGCACGGCCTCGCCGATAAATGGTATCCCTACGAAGAAAGCATCCGCACGCCGCTGATCGTGCGCGACCCGCGCATGCCCGCCACCCACCGCGGCCAAACCAACGACGACTTCACGCTCAATGTCGACCTTGCCCCGACATTTCTCGCCGCCGCCGGCGTCGCCGCTCCAGTCCGCATGCAAGGCCGCGACCTCGCCCCTCTTTACCTCGCGACCAAAGCACCGGCTTGGCGCACCGAATTTTTCTACGAGCACGCCACCATCAAAAACATCCACTTCATCCCTTCCTCCGAAGCCCTCGTCCGCAAAAACGTGAAGTATCTCTCTTGGCCCGACTTCAAACACGAGGAACTCTTCGACCTCACCGTTGACCGCGCCGAAATCAACAACCTCGCGTCCGCGCCGGACCAAGCGAAAACCCTCGCGGCCCTCCGCACTCGTTTCGCCGAACTCAAAGCGGCCGCAAGATAGCGGGCAATCTGAAGCTCCGGCCGCTTACGCCTGCTTGCCCTGCCGCAACCGGTCGAGAAACACCGCCACGATGATTACGAGACCGATGATGATTTCCTGAAAATACGTCGGCCATCCCATCTGCTGGGAACCATTGCGCAACACCGCCATGATCAACGCGCCAATCATCGAACCAAGAATTGTGCCGACGCCCCCCGACAGACTCGCCCCGCCGATGATCACAGCCGCGATAATGTCGAGCTCGAGGCCGACCGCGACGGTCGGATCGCCCTGCCGGAGTCGCGAGAGTTGAAACAGTCCGGCGAGACCGAAAAAGCATCCGGCGAGTGCGTAGATCATGATCTTGAGTCGCACCGTCGGAATCCCACACAACCGCGCCGTCGCCTCATTGGAGCCCAGTGCAAACACGTGCCGACCAAACACCGTGTTCTTCAAAACCACCGCGGTCAGCGTCGCCAACGCGATCGCCACCCACACTCCGGGCGGCAGCGCGTAGCCGGCGGGATCGGCCGTCGTCATCCACTGGTTGATCGGCGAGGCGTCGTAATTGACGGTTTGATTTTCAGCCATCCACTTCGCCGAACCGCGCGCCACGCCCAACGTGCCCAGCGTGATGATGAAGGGAGTCATCCGCAGGCCCGCAATCGCGGCCCCATTGAGCAATCCGATCAACGCGCTTGAGAGCATCATGGCCCCCACGACCGGTGCCGCGCTCCAACCACGCTGAATCAGCAGCGCCCCGACGACACTCGTGAATGCGATGCTCGATCCGACGGAGAGATCGATGCCTCCACTCACAATAATCATCGTCATCCCCAGCGCCCCGATCGCCACGATCACCGTCTGCGTAAAGATGATCTTGAAATTGTGATACGTCAGGAAGAACTCGCGCGTTTCCGTCGGCAGGGAAAACAACACGATCACGAGGATGAGGCCGATGAACGGCCCGCCTTTCGCGAGCAGATTTTTGAGCGTGGATTTCATCGAAAAATTCAGGCACTCCCGGTGGCGACGCGCATGATCTCGGCCTCGTTCCAGTCTGCCCGTGGCCGAATCGCGGCGAGTTCACCACGGCACATTACCCCGACGGTGTCGCACAGGCCGAGGAGCTCAGGCAGGTAACTGCTGACCACAATAACGGTTTTTCCGGCAGCCGCGAGTTCACCGATGAGCTGATAAATCTGCGCCTTGCTCCCGACGTCGATCCCACGCGTCGGTTCGTCCAGCAGGAAGATCCGGGCCGGATGTTCCAGCAGACGCGCGATCGCTATTTTCTGCTGGTTCCCTCCGGAGAGGTCGCCGATCAGCTGGCCCGCATCGCGACACTTGACCCGCAGTTCGTCCACCCAGCGCTGCGCAACCTCTCGCTGGCGGCGACCGTTGATCCAACCCCAGCGGCCCAACGAGTCCTGTTTCGTGAGCGTGAGATTATCTGCGACGGACTGGTTGAGCATCAACCCCTCTTCCTTGCGATTCTCACTCAGAAAACCCAACCCCTGCCGCCAACGCCGGCGCGGCGTCGCCGTCTCGTCACCCCCGCCGACCACGCAAACCTCGCCAGCCGCGAGCGCATCGAGGGAAAAAATCGCCCGTAACAAATCCGTGCGCCCCGCACCGATCAGGCCGGCCAGACCAAAGATTTCGCCCGCGTGAACCTGCAAGCTGGCGCGCTTGAGGCGCGGCTCGCTCGCGACGGCCTTCACATCGAGCACGACGGCCCCGCGCGCGTGCGAGCTGCGGGGATAAAGATCCTTCACCTCCCGTCCGGTCATGAGCGTGACGATTTGATCAAGCGTCGCCGCCTTCATCTGTCCCGTGCCGACCGTCTCACCGTCCTTCAGCACCGTGTAGCGATCGCACAGCTGGCGACACTCTTCGAGAAAATGACTGATATAGATAATGCTCACGCCCTGCGCCTTCAGGCGGAGAATCGTCGCGAAAAGTTTTTCAGTGTCGGACTGCGTGAGACTGCTGGTCGGCTCATCCATGATGAGCACCTGCGGCTTAATCAGCAGGGCGCGGGCAATCTCGATCACCTGCTGCTCAGCGATGGAGAATTCTCCGGCGCGTCGATCGAGAGCGATGCTCGCGTGTCCCAGTTGGGCCAGGGCGGACCGCGCCCGCTCGCGCGAGGTGCGGCGGTCGATCCAGCCCAACGAGGTCGACTCCGCCCCGAGCAGAATATTTTCCTGCACGGACAAATGGAGCGCGAGATTCAGCTCCTGATAGATCATCGCGACGCCCTTCAGCCGCGCATCGTGCGGGTCCGCCGGCACGTAAGGACGTCCACCCAATTCCATCGTGCCGGAGTCGGCCGAATGCGCGCCGCTCAGGACTTTCATCAACGTGCTCTTGCCCGCGCCGTTCTCCCCGATGAGGGCGTGGATCTCGCCCGGCGCGATCTGGAACGACACCCCGCGCAGCGCGCGCGTCGCGCCAAAGCTTTTCTGGATATCGACGAGTCGCAGCCCGGCGCCGGTCGCAATCATCACTTCAAATACTTGTCGAGCGGCGGCCGCACGATCTCCGCCATCGCGGGGTCATTGAAATTCGCCTTCGTCACGAAGCCGACGCCCGTGTCGATCATCGCCGGGACTTTTTCCCCCTTCAACACGGCGTAGGCGGTCTTCACGCCGAGGTAACCCATCTGCATCGGATTCTGCACCACGAGCCCGTCGATATGTCCGGCCATCAGGCCCGCGTTCAACGTCTCGCCGGAATCAAATCCGACGAACTTCACTTTGCCCGCCAGTCCGGCGTCACGCACGGCGAGCAACATGCCCGCGGTGGCCGACTCGTTGCACGTAAAGATGCCGTTGAGCTGTTTCCCGAAACGGTTGAGGAGATTTTCCGATGCCTGCTTGGCCGTGTCGCGAGTCGCGCCGGCATGTTGATCGCTGGAGAGAATTTTGATCGCGGGAAATCCCTGCTTGATCGCTTCGAGAAATCCTTCCTCGCGCTCTTCCGTGCTGGCCGAGCCCACTTGCAGGCGGAGCATGATGACATTGCCTTTGCCCCCGAGGAGCTTGCCAAGTTGGCGACCGGCGATGCGGCCGCCTTCGCGGTTGTCCGTCGAGACGTAGCTGGCGATCGCCTTGGTCTCGAGGCCGGAGTCGATCACGATCACGGGGATCTTCGCCTTGATCGCACCCTCGACCGGAGCCACCAGCGCCCGGCGATCGAGCGGCGCGAGCACGATCGCGTTCACCTTTCGTCCGACAAAATTCTCGACGACCTGCACCTGTTGCTCGCGATCATCTTCTTTGAGCGGACCTTTCCAAATGATTTTCACCGCCTCGTGTCCCGCGGCGGCGTTGATCTCGCGCTCGGCCTTCACTGCGCCGGCATTGATGGACTTCCAAAATTCATGCGTCGTGCCCTTGGGGATGACGGCGATTTTATAGGCTTCGGCCGCGTTGAGGAACGGAGCGGCGGCGAAAGCGATGACGGTGAGGAGTTTTTTCATGGGGAGGGAATTCTCGGGGCAAACTGAGGCTACACTGAACCGTCTGAGACGGGAATGGATAATCTTGGCTCCGACATGACCATTATTAGCCGAGCCGGTTCAACCCTGAATTTCTCGATCACGGCGAGCTCTCACGGCAAGCTTGCCCGACTCGCGCCGCACCGGCTTGTTGTTTGGCCCATGCTGTTCTGGTTGAAAAAATTTGTGTCGATCTGGCTGATGCCGCTGCCGTTTTGCCTCACGCTGCTGGCCGTGGGACTGGGTTTGCTTCTCTGGAGCCGACGCGTGCGCCTGGGTCGCGGCCTGCTCCTCGCCGGGACCATTCTGCTCATGCTGTTCAGCAATAAATTGGTGAGCCACGCCCTCGTGCGACCACTCGAAGCGCGTTATCCCGCCATCCCCGAATTAGTCGCCGGCACCCCGCTTCCACCAGAACTCGCCGCCTGCCGCTTCGTCGTCGTGCTCGGTGGCGGCAATGGCCATGGCCCCGGCCTTTCCGCGACCAACCAACTCTCGGTCTCCGCCCTCGCTCGTCTCACCGAAGCGGTCCGCCTCCTCCGCGTGTTGCCCGACGCCCGCGCGATCATCAGCGGCCCGGGCGATCCCAAACGACCGGATCGGCCCACCCACGCCGAGATGGTGTTGCGCGCGGCCGAATCGCTCGGACTAGACCGCCAGCGTGCGACCCTGATTGAAAATGGCCGCGACACCGAAGAGGAATCGCTGGCCGTGAAGCGCCTCGTGGGCACCGCACCCTTCGCATTGATCACCTCCGCGTGGCACCTGCCGCGCACCATGGCCTTGTTTGGGCACGCCGGCCTCACCCCGCTTCCGTGCCCCGCCGACTACAGCGCGCGCGCCGGCGATGAGTTGCAATGGCAGGATTTCCTCTGGGACATCGAATCGCTCGGTCGCAGCACGTGGGCCGTCCGCGAACGCATCGGCTACCTCTGGATTTGGCTGCGCGGAAAAACATAATCGGCCGCCCGCGAAGATTGCCGGAGCAACGGTAATTGTGCTTGTCGACCCTCATCCAAAAGACCGAGCTTAGCGCCAGATGGCGACCTACCTCGAAACTTCGGTCCAGCGCGACATTGACCGTATTCGCACCAAGGTGACGGAAATGGGTGCCCTCGCCGAGGTCGCGCTCCAGGACTGCATCAAGGCGGTGGCAGAGCACGACCGGCAACTCGCCTACGCGATCATCCTCCGCGATCAATATATCGACGAGAAAGAAAAGGAAATCGACCGGCTCTGTCTCGAGTTCCTCGTTCGGCAGCAACCCGTGGCCGGCCCCCTCCGCTTCGCTTACAGCACGATTCGCATCAACCTCGAGCTCGAGCGGGTCGGCGACTACGCGGAGAGCATTGCGCGTCGCCTGCTGAAGTTGCGCGAGATGCCCGCGACGTTCCCGCGCGAGCAATTTATCGAACTCGCCCGCTGCGCGACCGCGATGCTCCACGATGCCGTCAAGGCCTTCGTCGAGCAGGATGCCGAGCTCGCGCGCAAAACCATCGAACTGGAGGATGGGATCGATTTGCGGAGCAGCAAACTGATCAAGGATATCGTCCTGTTGTTTCGGGAAAACCACTTGCCGTTCGAGGCGCTCGATCCGTTGACGATGATGGTGCGCCGCTTCGAACGAGTCGCCGATCAGGCCCAGAATATCTGCACCGAAGTGCTCTACATGTGCACCGGCGAATACGCGAAGCACTCGGGCTCCGAGGTGTTCCGCGTCCTGTTTGTCGACGATCACGACGCGTGCCTGACGAAGATGGCCGAGTTGATCGCCAACTCGCTGGGCCAGCCCAAGTTCATCTTTACCAGCGCAGGCCTAGACCCCCGGCCGATGGCGCCAGAGACGATCACCTTCCTTCAACAGAAAGGCCACGACACCTCTTACCTCGTGCCCAAGATTCTGCATCAGGTTCCCAACCTCGATCACTACCATTTGATCGTCGCGCTGTCGCCCGAGGTGAAAAAAGCGTTTCCGCGCCGCCCCCGCAAAGGCGTCTACCTCGACTGGATCGTGCCAGATCCCAGCGTGCTCGCGGGCACGCCCACGCAGGCCACCGAGGCCTACGAGCGCGCCTACAAAACCATCAAGGAAAGCATCGACGATTTCGTGCAAGCCATCTTGAAGCGCTAACCCCAACACACCGACCACTCATGCACCCCTCCCTTGCCCTGTCTCGCAGTTTTTTTGCCGCCGTGATCGTCGCCTCCGGTGCCCTGGCCTTCCTCGCCGGCTGTAAGCCGAAATCGGGCGACACGAGCGCCAGTGGCGGAAAGTCCCGCACGACCATTCAGAACAAGGGCTCCGATACGATGGTCAACGTGGCCCAAGTCTGGGCCGAGGACTACAAAAAGCTCCATCCGCACGTGGATGTCGAAGTCTCCGGCGGCGGATCGGGCGTCGGCCTCGCCGCTCTCACGAAGGGCACCATCGACTTGGCCAACGCCAGCCGCGACATGAAGGCCGAGGAAAAGGCCTTGGCCAAAAAGAACACCGGCAAGGAGCCCAAGGAATTCGTCGTCGGCTTCGACGCCCTCGCGGTTTACGTCCACAAGGACAACCCGATCACCGAAATCAACCACGCGCAGCTCACGGACATTTTCGCCGAAGGAGGCAAAATCACTAAATGGTCGGAACTGGGCGTCAAGGTACCCGCCGCTCACGATCTCATCATCCGCGTCAGCCGCCAGTCGAGTTCCGGCACCTATGAATTCTTCCGCGAGCACGTCCTCAGCAAAAAGGATTTTAAGCTGGGGTCACGCGACATGAACGGCTCAAAAGAAGTCGTGGAACTCGTCGCCACAACGAGTGGAGCGATTGGTTACAGCGGGCTCGGCTATAACGAGCCGGGCAAGGTCAAGATGCTCAAGGTTTCGCCGAAGGCCGGCGAGCCTGCGATTGCGCCGAGCGTGGCGACGACCTTGAGCAAACAGTATCCGATCGCGCGTCCGCTGCTCATCTACACCCTCGGGGAACCGACCGGCGAGCTGAAGAACTACATCGACTGGATCCTGACGGACGCCGGGCAGAAGGTCGTGGAAAAGAGCGGCTATGTGCCGCTGCGGGCCGGGACGCCGAAACCCTGATTGCGGCGAAACCTGCGACCCACTCCGGCTCCGCCTCTTCGCCCTGATGACCGATCCGCAGCGCACCCCACCCGCTCCACCGATCTTTGCCGTCCGCGCCGCGAAACGCGCCGCTTGGGCCGTCGGCGGCGAGAAAATCCTCGAGGCGCTCGTTTACCTCTGTGGCTTCAGCGCGATCGTCTTCGTGCTCGGGATTTTTATCTTCGTTTTCAAGGAAGCGTTGCCCGTGCTCACGCGGGAAAATTTCAGCTTGGCGGAGTTTCTCGGCAGCAGCGATTGGTATCCCACCTCTGAGTCCAACAAACGCTACGGTGTCTTCGCGATGATCGCGGGCACCGTGGCCGTCACCGTGCTCGCGATGGTCATCGCCGTGCCGTTCGGTCTCGGTGCGGCCATTTATCTTTCGGAATTCTGCGGCCAGAAGACCCGCGAGACGCTCAAGATCGTCATCGAGTTCCTCGCGGCCGTGCCCAGCGTCGTGTGGGGGTTTATTGGCCTGACCGTCATGAGTCGGCTGATCGTGCAATTCACCGGGGCGCAAGTCGGCGTCAACGTACTCAACGGCGGCCTCATCCTCGCGCTGATGAGCGTGCCGATCATCGTTTCGATCAGCGAGGATGCGCTCAAGGCCGTGCCCGATTCGTATCGCGAGGCCGCGATCGCGCTCGGTGTCACGCGGTGGCAACTCGTCTGGCGCGTGCTCCTGCCGGCCGCGAAACAGGGCCTCCTCGCCGCCGTGCTGCTGGGCGTCGGTCGCGGTGTCGGTGAGACGATGGCCGTGCTCATGGCGACCGGCCACGCCGTGCATATTCCGCATAGCGTGCTCGACTCGGTCCGCACGCTCACCGCCAACATCGCCGCCGAACTCGGCGAGGCGCCCGCCGGCTCGGATCATTACCGCGTGCTGTTTCTCACCGGCGTGCTGCTGTTCACGCTCACCTTCGGAGTTAACCTCATCGCCGACACGATTGTGCGCGGCATTCGCCGGAAATGAACGCGCTCCCCGCCTCATCCCGGTTTACCGAAACTCCGGCGGTCCGCCGCAAGCTCCGCCAGGAGGCGCTCGCCAAGTGGATCTTTTGCGCGATGGCCGCGGCGATGGTCGTGCCACTCCTGCTGATTGTCGGCTACCTCGTCGTGCGAGCGGCCCCGTCGCTCAACCTCGAATTCCTCCTCGAGGTGCCCAAGCGCGGCATGACCGAAGGCGGCATCTGGCCGGCGCTGATCGGCACCCTTTATCTTGTATTCATCTCCCTCGCGGTCTCGGCCCCGATCGGAATCTTGGCCGCCGTCTACCTCAACGAATACGCGCGCGACAACTGGTTCAACCGCGTGATCAACCTCGCCGTCATCAATCTCGCCGGCGTGCCCAGCATCGTGCACGCGCTCTTCGGCCTCGGCGCGTTCGTGTATGCCGCGCGTTTTGGCTACTCGATTATCTCGGCCTCGCTAACCCTCGCGATCATGACCCTGCCAGTGATCATCGCGAGCACCCGCGAGGCGCTGGCCAGTGTGCCACGGAGCTTTCGCGAAGCCTGCTGGAACGTGGGCGCCACACGTTGGCAGACGATCAAGGCCATCGTCCTTCCCAACTCGATCAGCGGCATTTTGACCGGTGTCATTTTGCAGGTGAGCCGCGCAGCCGGCGAAACGGCGCCGGTCATGTTCACCGGCGTCGTCTTTTTTAAATCCGTCG
Source organism: Opitutus sp. GAS368 (assembly GCA_945871085.1). GTDB lineage: Bacteria > Verrucomicrobiota > Verrucomicrobiia > Opitutales > Opitutaceae > GAS368. Next base: position 14,469 of record CAMBVX010000106.1, read on the forward strand.
AACGCGGCGATCTCCTGCCCTACTATCTCAATGAACAGTGCATGGCGCTCTCGATGCACCTCTACACCATCTCGACCCAGGTGCCGGGCGTGCAGCCTTCGATCCCGTTCGCCACCGCGGTCGTGCTGCTCGCGCTGGTCGTTATTGTAAACGCGACTGCGATTTCGCTCCGCGTCTACCTGCGGTCCCGGAAAAAATGGTGACCATGGCCGCCACTGCCAACCACATCGAGGTCCGCGATCTCCGGCTCTCCTATGGGATGAAGGAGGTCATCCACGGGATCTCGTTCGACGTGCGACAGCATGAGATTCTCGGCGTGATCGGCCCGGCTCAATCCGGCAAGTCCTCGCTCCTCCGCTGTCTCAACCGCACGATCGACTTCACCCCCGACACTCACGTTTCCGGCACGATCGAGGTCGACGGAGAAGATGTCCGGAAGACCGGAAACGTTTACGCGCTCCGCCGTAAAATCGGCATGGTCGCTCCGCTTCCCGTCGGATTGCCGCTCTCGATCTACGACAACGTCGCCTTTGCTCCGCGCTGCGCCGGGCTCAATCGGAAGAGCGACCTCGACACCATCGTCGAACAATGCCTCCGCCAGGCCGCGCTGTGGGACGAAGTGAAAGACCGCCTCGACAGCTTGGGCACCAAACTCTCCGGCGGCCAGCAGCAGCGCCTCACGATCGCGCGCGCCCTCTCGCACGAACCCGAGATTCTCTGCCTCGACGAATTCAGCATCGCCATCGACCCCGTTACGACCATGCGGATCGAGGATGTGTTAAAGGAACTGCGCCGGCACATGACGATTGTCCTCGTCACCAATCTCACCCAGCAGGCCCGTCGGCTGGCCGACCGCACGATGTTTATGTGGAAGGGCGAAATCGTCGAGCTCGACACCACCGATGTGATTTTCAGCGAAAAGCCCAAAGACCAGCGCACCCGCGACTACGTGGAGGGAATCTTCGGATGAGCGACCTGCCCGACCACAGTATCACCGCCCGCGACGTCAACCTGTGGTATGGCAAATTCCAGGCGCTGCGTGACGTGACGCTCAACATCAAGCACGGGCTCATCACGTCGTTGATCGGTCCTTCCGGCTGCGGAAAAACCACGCTCCTCCGCTGCTTCAATCGCGTCAACGAGCGCTACGGCTACGTGACCACCAAGGGCGAGATCCACCTCCTCGGCAAAAACATCTACGACCCCGATGTCTCGCTGATCGAGCTGCGCAAGTCCGTCGGCATGGTGTTCCAACGCCCCAATCCCCTGCCGCTCTCCATCTACGAAAACGTCGTCTTCGGCTTGCGCGTGCATGCCGAGGGCGAGGCGCTCCGGCGATCCGCCCTCGACGAAGCGGTGGAAAAAGCGCTCACCGAGGTCAACCTCTGGCACGACCTGAAGGACCGGCTCGATCACAAGGCGATTGGTCTACAGCTGGAGCAGCAGCAGAAACTCTGCATCGCGCGTCTGCTGCCGTTGAAACCGGAAATTATTTTGATGGACGAGCCCTGCTCGGCGCTCGACGTCGAAGGCACCGCCGCGATCGAAGAGCTGATGTTCTCCCTCAAGGGCCGCTACACCCTCGTCATCGTGACCCACAACATGGCCCAGGCCCGACGCGCCAGCGACGAGTGCATTTTTATGCTGCTCGGCAAGATGATCGAACATAGCCGCACCGAAGATTTGTTTCTGGCCCCCTCGGACCCCAAAACGGCCGAATACATCGAGGGCCGCTACGGCTGAGCGGTCGCGCCCACTCTCGTCGTGCGGCCCTGATCAACCGCGCGCGGCGACCCGCGCGAGTATTGTTTCGCAATTGTAACATGGCTCGCCGATTTTGCCCGGCCATGTTTTTCCTCAAGAAACTCTTCGGCCAAGACGACAAGTTTTTCGACCTGCTCGAAGCCGGTGCCGAGGAGGCTAAGGTCAGCGTCGAACTTTTTTCCCAGTATTTGCAGACCCTCGCCGTGGGCGCCTCGCCGAATAGCACGCTGGACCAATTCATCCAGACGCGGCGGAAGGAAAAACGCATCCGGCACACGATGACTGAAGCGCTCTGCAAAACCTTCGTCACTCCGCTGGAGCGCGAAGACATCGAGGCCCTCTCCTTCGCGCTTTATCGGATTCCCAAGCAGGTCGAAAAAATCGTCGAACGCCTCTCCATTTACCCCGGTCGCGTCCCGCACACCGCGTTCGAACGTCAGGCCGAACTCATGCTCCTCGCCGCCGATGCCGTCACCTTCATGGTGAAACAGCTCCGCGGCGGCACCAATATCGAGAAAATCCGCGAGGCCAACGACCGCCTCCAGTTCGCCGAGGGCGAAGCCGACAAGGTCATGCTCACCCTGCTGAAAGACCTCTACCACGGCCCCTACGACGCCAAGGAACTCGTGATTCTCCAGGAACTCTACGAGATGGTGGAGCAGGCCGTGGACCGCTGCCGCAACGCCGACAATATCGTCGTCCAGATCGTCCTCAAGCACTCGTAACGCGCTGCCGCCCGACTCCGCGCCATGACGCTGTTTTTGCTCGTTCTGTTCGCCGCGCTGGCCTTCGAATACATCAACGGTTTCCACGACACGGCCAACGCCATCGCGACCGTCGTCTCCACCAAAGTCCTCACCCCGCGCGCCGCTATCATCTGGGCCGCCTTCTGGAATCTCATCGGTGCCCTCGCCGGCACCGCCGTCGCAAAAACCATCAGTGGCGGCCTCGTGTTGGCGAGCGCAGTCGATATGCTGACGGTATTGTGTGCCCTCGTGGGCGCCATCATTTGGAATATTTTCACGTGGTGGTTGGGTCTGCCGTCGAGTTCCAGCCATGCCCTCATCGGCGGACTCTGCGGTTCAGCCCTCGCCACGGCCAAAGGAAATTGGGGCGTCCTGATCTGGTCCGCCCAAGACGCCAAGGGCGCCAGCATCGGCCTCTGGCCCAAAGTCGTCCTCCCGATGTTCACTTCGCCGCTGCTCGGCCTCATCGGGGGTGCCCTCCTCATGTGGCTCCTAATGCTGGTGCTGCGCAAAGTGACGCCCCGGATCGTCAATCTGGTCTTCGGTAAGGCCCAACTCGTCAGCGCCGGCTTTATGGGGTTCGGCCATGGTTCCAACGATGCGCAAAAAACCATGGGCATCATCACCCTCGCGCTCTTCACCGGCACGACGTCGGGCGCCTTCAAGGATTTGCCCGAGTGGGCCTCCTTCCTCCGGGTAACCGAGTTCAAGGGCATCCCATTCTGGGTCGTGATTACGTGTGCGATCACCATGGCCGCCGGCACGGCCGCGGGCGGCTGGCGGATTATTCGCACGATGGGGCACAAGATGGTAAAACTCCAACCGGTCCATGGCTTCGCCGCCGAAACGACGGCCGCCCTCATCATCCATGGTGCCTCTGATATCGGCGTCCCCGTTTCCACCACCCACGTCATCTCCACGTCTATTATGGGCGTCGGCGCGACCAAGCGCCTCAGCGCCGTCAAATGGGGTGTCGTATCGCGGATTCTGTGGGCCTGGGTGCTCACACTCCCGGTCACCTGTTTGCTCGGTTACGGACTGGAACGTCTCCTCCGATCCTTGGGCGTGTGACCGCAGTGAGGCGGCCACCGCTCCAGCGACGCTATTTCGCCGCCGTTATCACGGACCGCGTTTTCTTCAGCGTGGGCCCGACCACCCCACACCTCCGCATCATAATTGACAAGGGATTGGTCGGCAGGTCGCGTTCCCCGCGTTGGATCTGCGCGATGATCGTCTCCGCCGCGACCTCACCCTGAAGTTCCCGTCAGCGTCATGGAATGATCGAGACACACCGTGGACCGCACCGGCTCCCGTTGCTCATCGTCGATCTCCACCGTCACCAACTCCTCCCACGAACATCCGCCATCAAGCCGGTCGGTTCGGTGTAGAGAAAAATCACGCCCTGCACCCCTCGCGCGTGGAGCACCCTCACCAATCCCTCTGGCCTCGTTCCGTCCCGGTCCGCCGTAAATTCATAAACTCAAAAACCCAGCTCCTTCGCCCGGGCCGTCGCACCCGCGCTCATGCGCGGTTGCGCCGGCATCAGCCGCGGTTGCCCCGCCGACGGCACAGGGAAGACCGCCAGATTTCCGATGAATTACGGCGTTCTCCCGCCGCGCACGTGCGCCCTGAGTTTTCCCACCAGCTCATGGCGCCAATAGCCGTGCTTCGCGCCCGCCGCTTCAAACTTCGCCCACACGTCCGGCCGCACTGCCGGATGCCCGGAGCGCGCCCGCGACACCGTCGACGTCGAGACGCCGCAGGCCTCCCGGCAACCCCCGCAACGATAGTTTCGCCAGAGTGCGCACAACGCTTGCAAGACGGCA
>CAMBVX010000107.1 GCA_945871085.1 Opitutus sp. GAS368
CAACACGGCGGGGCCACACCGGGTCTTTCAAAAAAGTGCACGCGGCGAAAAATAAATTTCATCTTTTTGAAAGAATCCGCTCCGCCCGCCGGTGAAGCCACCTGTGACCCATTCGGTCACGCTTCCGCCAATCCACCACAGCCACACCACGTCCTCATCCCACTCGTCTCAACTCGCCCGCTTGTTCCATCGCGGCACGGCGTCACTCGCCGCACTGCTCGTCACCGCCACGATCTGCGCCCAGAACACGACTACTCGGCGTCACCGGCGTGCTCGCCGACCCGCTGCTCGAAGTGTATCCCGGCCAAACCGTCATTGCCTCGAACGACAACTGGGATGCGACCGCGACGCCTCCCGCCACGCAAAAGAGTGTCGGCGGCTTCGACCTCCCTGCCAATTCGCGCGACGCCGTGCTGATTCTAAACCTCGGCGCCGGCAACTACAGTGCGCAAGTCTCCGGCGCAGGCGGCACCACCGGCGTCGCCCTCGTCGAAGTCTACGAACTCCCGTAGGCCGCGAGCTCGCTCGCGCGCCCCGGCAGGGCGGCGGCTCTCCCCCGCCCTCCGTGGTGGGCGGGCACGTCCCGGTGCCCGCATTTCCGCCGCAACCTCCACGGCAAAAACCGCCGGCCCACCCGCCTGCGGTTTTTCGCGCCCGGTCCTTAGCCAATCCCTCCGCCGCACTGCCGACGGACCGGCGACATTCTTGTCGCCGGGCGGGGCCGACTGACCAACCGCCCCACCGCCATCGTTGACGACCCACCCGCCCCGCGTTTTCGTCCCCCCATGTTCACCATTATAGGAGGCGACGGCAAAGAATACGGGCCGGTTCCCGCCAACCAACTTCGCGAATGGATCGCCGCCGGTCGCGCCAACCTCGACACCAAAGCCAAAGCCCACGGCGCCGATGAATGGCGCCGCCTCGGCGACTACGTTGACTTCGGCGCGCCCGCTCCGGTGCCCCCGTCCATCTCCGGTGCGGACGCCGACACCTCGGAAGCTCCGCTTCCCGAACCCGTCGCCGAGACCGCACCGCTCGCCGGTCGCGGCGAACGCTTGCTCGCGCAAATCCTCGACAACGTGATCGGCCTCGCGTGTGCGCTCCCCGGCTTGATCATGATGGCCCTCGCTGCCGCCCGCGCCGGCCTCGGCTTCGGGACGAACCTCGAAAAACTCACGACCGCTGCGGGTTTTGGCGCCGGCTTGATGGTCGCCCTCGCCGCCGTGCTGGTGCTCGCCGGCGTGCAACTCTGGATGGTCGTCACCCGCGGCCAGACGATTGGAAAACGTGTCCTCGGCGTCCGCATCGTAACCTTTGACGACGAGACCAACCCCGGCTTCGTCAAAGTATTTTTGCTCCGCGCGGTGCTCCCCGCGCTCGTGGGCGCGATTCCGATCGTCGGAATCCCGTTCACGCTCGCCGACTACTGCTTTATTTTCCGCGCCGACCACCGTTGCCTCCACGACCTCATTGCCGGCACGAAAGTGATCAAAGCTTAGCACGCCTCCCGCCGTCGGGCGAGGTCTCCGACCCATCGGCGTTAACCTCAGCCAGCGTCGTTTGGCTGGTGGTCATTGCGAGAACTGGAACCACCGCCGAGCCGTTGGGTGTAAGGGGCAATGAACCCCGTTTGTTCACCGGCGCCGGCAATCTTCTCTCGTGGCCGCGGTCGCGTTTGTCGGTGGAACCAAAATACCCACCAAGCAGAACTTTCGCACCTCGCGGGTTTTCAACGCTGCCAGCACTCACACGACCCGATCCACCAGCGCGGCACCTCGCTCGAACGCCTCGAGATTCGCCAGAAAATGCTTCACGATCGCCTCATCCTGATCGCTGCGCCCACCCGCCGTGTGCGGCGTCACCCAGCAGTTCGGCGCCGTCCAGAGGGGATCGCCCACCGGCAACGGTTCGACTTCGAACACATCGAGGTAAGCCCCCGCGAGCCGACCCGAACGCAGCGCTTCGAGGAGCGCACTTTGATCCACCGTCGTGCCGCGCCCCACATTATAGAAGCGGGCGCCCGGTTTGATGCACCCGAGCCGCCGGGCGTTGACGTAGTTCAACGTGCTCGCGTTGTCCGGCAGGATATTCACCACGTGGTCAGCCTGCTCGAGCGCCGTGCTAATCCCTTCCTCGGGGATGATCCGCACGCCCCGCTCGCTGCGGGTCTGCCGCCGCACCGCGATGAGAGTCATCCCAAACGGCGCGAGCAGCTCCGCCAGCCGCCGCCCGATCGCGCCGAAGCCGAGCATCACCACCGTCTGCCCCGTCAGCAGCCGGGAATCGTAGCGGCGTTTCGCATACTGCCAACTGTGGTCGCCGAGCTGATCTTGGTGCGACGGCAACAACTGGCGCCCCAGCGCGAGCATCATGGCGAGCACGTGCTGCGCGCAGGGATCGGCAAACACCTGCGAAACATTGGAAAAAATCGAACCGCGCGCGCGAAACGTCTCCTGAAACTCCGGCGTGTCGTAGCGCGTGTAGCCCGCCGTCGTGACTTCGACCCAGCGCAACTTCGGCAACGCGAGACACTGGGCCGGGTCCGGCTGACCAAACGCGATGTCCGCGCCGACGAGCGTGGGATCGGCCTGCCCCGCGACGAGCACGGAGGCCGACGCATTCGCGGAAAAAACCAATTTATGCGCGCGCGTGCCCTCGGTGAGGAGCCGCGTCTCGGCAGCGGAAAACTTGGCGTTGCACCAGATCGTGAGGCTCATGGATTTTCGTGGTTAGTTAAATGCAGCGACGCGCAGAACGCGGGGCAAGGCCATCCGTCGCAAAACAAAAATCCGCGCGCTCCCCCCAGCCTTGCCATCACCGCACCGCTCGCGCACAAACCGTCGACGAGTATCGCTCACCGGTATGACCCCACTCATCGTTCTGCTCTTGGTGCTCCTGCTCGTCGTCTTACCGCTCTGGGTGATCGTGAAGATCATCTCGCTGGGCAACCGCCACACTGAGCTCGCTCAACAGCTCGACACCCTCGATTCCGAACTCCGAGACCTGCGCCAGAAATTGATTTCGATCTCGATCCCGGTGCGCGACGCCCAAACCGGCCAACCTCTCGCCACGCCCGCGCCCGCCGTGATCGCAGCACCTGCGTCAGAACCCCTTCCCGCCCCAGAACGACTCTCACCCTTCCTCGCAAAGCCGCTTCCACCTCCCGCCCCGGAGCCCGCTGCGGATCCGTTTCCTCCCTCCGAAACCTTCGCGCCCCCGCTCCTCTCCGCACCTCCGCCGCTCGCACCACCCGCACCAGCGGAGCCCACCGCACCGCCCATCAACTGGGAACAGTTTATGGGCGCGAAACTCTTCGCGTGGCTCGGCGGCTTGGCTGCGCTGCTCGCCGTCGGTTTCTTCGTCAAATACTCCTTCGACCACGATCTCATTCCCCCCGAGGTCCGCGTCACCATCGGCTTTCTCCTCGCCCTCGGCCTCGTCATCGGCGGACTCAAAATCGACCGCGCGCGCTACGCCGTCACCGCGCAAACCCTGATCGCGACCGGTGTCGTCAGCCTCTACACGGTCACGTTCGCGTGCCGCGCGATTTACCACTTCGCCTCCTTCGGCGCGATTCCCACGTTCTTGCTCATGGTGCTCATCACCAGCACGGCCTTCCTCCTCGCCGTGCGACTCGAAGCGCAGGTGATCGCGATCCTCGGCATCCTCGGCGGTTTCCTCACGCCCGTCCTCATCAAAACCGGTCACGACAACCCGCTCGGCCTCTTCGGCTACATCGCGCTCCTCGATGTCGGCTTGGTCGCCGTCGCCCTGCATCGCCGCTGGTTCTATTTGGTCCCCCTCGGCGCGGCAGGCACGATCCTCATGCAAATCGGCTGGGCGGAAAAACACTTCAGCGTCGCCAACGCGCCGACCGCCGTCGTCGTTTGCCTCGTGTTCGCCGCCCTCTTCCTCGGAGCCTGCATCATCGCGCGCCGCCGCGAGACCAACGCTCCCGAGATCACGTGGTCGGCCATCGCTCTCGCCTGCGTCTGCTATGCTTTCGGTTTCCTGTTCATCGCCCATCCCGCGGTCGGCGCACGGATGGGGCTCCTGTTTTCCTTCGTCCTGCTCGCCAACTTTTGCCTCCTCACTCTCGCGTGGTTCGAGCGCCTCGGCTGGCTCGTCGCGCTCGCGGCCGCCGGCACCGCGCTCCTGCTCGCCAATTGGGCCGGAGCCCTCTTCACGCCAGCCCTGGCGCTGACGACCATGGGCGTCTGCCTCGGCTTCTGCGCCTTCTTCCTCGCCACGTATTTCGCCGCGCGGCGGCTTGACCGCTCCGCTCGCGAAATCACGTGGTCCGCGATCGCGCTGCCCTTCGTGGCCTTCGGCTTCGCCTTCTTCTTCATCAACCAGTCCACCGTCGCCGCGCGCCCGGGCCTCTTATTCACCTTCGTCCTCTTGGCCGACGCGTGCCTGCTCGCCATCGCGTGGTTCGACGAGGAACATCCCAAACTCCACCTCGTCGCCGGCCTCTCCGTTTTTCTGCTGCTCGCCCTGTGGACGGGCAACCGGCTCACCGCCGAATTGTTGCCGTGGGCCCTCGCGTTTTACCTCGCGCACGCCGCGCTGCACACCGCGTTTCCACTGTTGCTCGAACGCCACCGGCCCGCCGCCACGCCGTCATGGTGGAGCCAGCTCTTCCCGCCGCTGGCCCTGCTGCTCCTGCTGCTCCCGCTCTTCAAACTCGACGCACTCTCGCTCCTGTTCTGGCCCTGCGTGCTGCTCGTCGACCTGCTCGCGATCGGGCTCGCGGTCATCACCGCATCCATCGCCGCCCTCGGCATCGTCCTCCTGCTCACGCTCGTCGCCGCGGGCGTCTGGATCTTTCAAGTGCCCGCCACCGTCGCCGCCGCACCCTCGCTGCTCCTCGTGATCGGCAGCTTCGCGGTGGTGTTTTTCGCGGCCGGCCTCTGGATCGCCCGCCGGCTCGGCGATCGCCTCTCGTCCGTCGGCGGTGCGCCCACCCTCCCTTCGTTCTTCGGCGACACTCGCGCGCAGATCCCCGCGTTCTCCGCCCTGTTGCCCTTCGTGCTGCTCATCATGATGACCGCCCGGCTCCCGCTCGCCAACCCGTCGTCGGTCTTCGGGCTCGCGCTGCTCCTCGTCGTCTTGGTGCTCGGGCTCGCGGCGATCCTCGCGATCGAGTGGCTGCCCGCCTGCGCGCTCCTCGGTGTGGCCGGGCTCGAATACGCCTGGCGCTCCCGCCACTTCACCTCCATCGACGCCACCGTTCCCCTTGCGTGGTATCTCACGTTCTACGCGATCTTCACGGTCTACCCGTTTATTTTCCGCCGCCGTTTCGCCGGCCTCACCGGCCCGTGGGCCATCGCCGCCCTCGCCGGTCTTACGCAATTCCCCCTCGTGCATCGGCTCGTGCTCGCGAATTGGCCCGACCAATTCAAAGCCTTCCTCGGCCTCCTCCCCGCACTCTTCGCCGTCGCCCCGTTGCTCAGTCTCATCGTCATTTTGCGCCAACCGCCGAATGACGAACGCATCCGGCTCAATCAGCTCGCGTGGTTCGGGGGCATCGCGCTGCTGTTCATCACGCTGATCTTCCCCATCCAGTTCGACCGTCAGTGGCTCACGCTCGGGTGGGCCCTTGAAGGCGCCGCGCTGCTCTGGCTGTATCACCGCGTCCCCCACGCCGGCCTGCGCGCCGTCGGCGTGATCCTCCTCTGCACCGCCTTTGCCCGCCTCGCGCTCAACCCCGAAGTCCTCCGCTACCATGCCCGTGCCGACACGCCGCTGCTCAACTGGTTTCTCTACAGCTACGGCACGGTGACCGTCTGCCTCTTCCTCGGCGCGCGCCTGCTCGCTCCGCCCCGCGACCGCGTGTTGGGCACCCACGCCCCGCCGCTCCTCAGCGCCCTCGGCACGATCCTCGCATTTCTCCTCCTCAACCTCGAGATCGCCGACTTCTTCAGCGCGCCCGGCGAACGCGTGCTCGCGTTCAAGTTCTCCGGGAATTTCGCCCGCGACATGACCTACACCATCGCGTGGGCCCTCTTCGCCCTCGGCCTGCTCCTGCTGAGCATCTGGAAAAAAACCCGCGCCGGCCGCTACGCCGCGCTCTCCCTCCTCAGCGTCGCACTCCTCAAACTCTTCTTCCACGATCTCGCGCGCCTGGATGCGCTCTACCGCGTCGGTGCCCTCCTCGCCGTCGCCGTCATCGCCATCGTCGCCTCGTTCGCCTACCAACGTTTCCTCCCCGGCCATGAGAAATCTCCTCCGCCTCCCGCTTCGTAACGCCTCCGTCGCCGCGAGCCTGGGGTTCCTCGCCGTTCTTTCTCCGGTCCGCGCCCTCGACCCCGCCGACTGGAAAACCCGCCAGCCACTCCCCGTCGACCGCGCCGGCGTCCACAAACTCGCCCTCCCGCCCTCGACGCTCGGCCTCGCCCGCCCCGACCTCGAAGATCTCCGCCTGCTCGATCCTGAAGGCCACGAGGTGCCGTTCGCCTTCACTTCCCTCGCGCCCGCCATTCCCGTGACGCTGCGCCCGCCCGCGGCATTTCGCGCGAACCTCACCGACTCCACCACGCAACTGCTCATCGAAACGGGCACGACCACGCCGCTCGAATTTCTCACCCTCACCGCGCCCGCGCCTAATTTCCTCAAAGCCGTGCGCCTGGAAATTTCCACCGACGGCGCGTCCTGGGAAACCCTCGTCGACCGCGCCGCCCTCTTCCGCCAATTCGGCGCCGAACAACTCCGTTTCGAACTCTCACGCCGCTCCGCCTCGCACTTGCGTGTGACCATCGACGATACGCGCACCCGCCCGGTGCCGTTCACCGGCGCGACTCTCCAGCTCGCCGGCACCGCCTCGCCCGAACTCACGTCACCCATCCCCGTCCGCGTCCTTCGCCGCGAAGAATTCGCCGGCGAATCCGTGCTCACGCTCGACCTCGGCGGTGCTCACGTTCCTCTCGCCAGCCTCGAATTCGCCACCCCCGAGCCGCTCTTCGCGCGCCCGCTCACCTTCACCGTGAGCGAACTCCGCGACGACACCGCCGTCGAGCGCACACTCGGCTCCGGCCCGATCTGGCGCGTCGCCGCCGAGGGCCTGCCCGCCACCGCGCGGCTCGACGTGCCGGTTTATTTCAGCGGCCCGTCGCGCGAACTCCGCGTGCACGTCGCCAACGGCGACAGTCCGCCCCTCGCGATCGACGCCGTCACCGCCCGCCAACGCCCCCGCTGGCTCGTCTTCCGCGCCGCCACTCCCGGCACCTACGCCTTCCTCGCCGGTCACCCGCAAATCCCCGCCCCGCGCTACGATCTCGCGACGCTTGCCGCTGCCCTGCGCAACGCCGCGCCCAGCGAGCTTGTCCCCGGCACCGCCGAGCCCAACCCCGCCTACCGCGCGCGTGAGGCCCTCGCCGATACGCCGCTGCGCGGCGCCGCCCTCGACGTCGCCCCGTGGGCGTTTCGCAAAACCGTCCGCCTCGCCTCTCCCGGCGTGCAACAACTCGAACTCGACCTCGACGTCCTCGCCCACGCCCAGTCCGGCCTCGCCGATCTGCGCCTCATCCGCGACGGCACCCAGCTGCCCTACTTGCTTGAGCGGCCCAACCTCACGCGTTGGGCCACGCTCACGTTCACCCCCGCCAACGACCCCAAACGCCCGCGCCTCAGCCGCTGGGAAATCACACTCCCTCGCGCCGGTTTGCCCGTCACCCGTCTGACCCTCACGGCCTCCACCGCCCTCTTCCAACGTCACCTCCGTTTCTTCGAAAAACCCGTGGACGCCCGCGGCGAATCTGTCGAGCGCACTCTCGCCGAGACCAATTGGAGTAAAACTCCCGGCGAGGACCGCGCCCTCACCGTGCAGCTCGCTACGCCGCCCGCCACCGCCACGCTCTTCCTCGAAACCGACAACGGGGACAATCCCCCGCTCACCCTCGCCTCCGCCCGCGTCGCTTATCCCGTCGTGCGTGTCCTGTTCAAACCCGAACCCAGCGACACGCCCCTCGCGCTCTGTTACGGCAACCGCGCCGCGACCACCCCGCGCTACGATCTCGCGCTCGTGGCCGGCCGCCTCCTCGCCGCCGAAAAATCCGCCGCCGTGCTCGGTGCCGAGGAAAAATTCGGCGCCGACCGCTCCGCCTCAGACCTGCTCGGCCGCCTGCGGGGCGGCCCGCTGTTCTGGGCCGTGCTCTCGCTCGTCATCGTCGGCCTGCTCGTCGTCGTCGCGAAGCTTCTGCCCCAGCCCCCCGCCGCGTAACCGAGCCAGCCCTACCGCCCCACCGTCTGCACCGAAACCTGGTGAGGGTCGGTCGCGTTGCCCAGCGTCACCGCCCGCACCTCGACGGTCCGCAGCTGCACCCGGCCGCCATAGGAGATCCGCGCCTCGAGGTTGAGTCCATGACGCAACAGCCGGTCGGACGCCTGATAGGCGATGCGAAAAGGAACCGGACCGGGCGCCGGCGCCTGAATGGTCTGCTCACCCAAGACCTGCGGCACGAGGTCCGCCTTGGGTCGGCCCACCAGCGGCAGATCCTTGTCGGCTGCATGGTTCATCTGGCTCATAGCGGCCGTATCCACTATCCGCACCACCACCACGGCATCGGCCGGCAACACCAGATCACTCCGGAAATTGACCCGCCCCGTGATCACCCGCTCAACGTCGCCCTCGGGGGTCAGGCTGATACTGCTACAACCGGCGCCGGTGAACAGTGCCACACACGCGCTGAGCAGAAAGACGATCGTCGGGTTTTTTTTCATGGTGAAATAGTTTTGCGCGCCGGCGCCCGGCGCAGGGTTTCCGCGCGGGCATTGAACGCCGTGAGCAATTCCGTGTGCTCGCGGGCCTCGGTGCCATTGACGTGCACCAAACCGCGGGCGAACGGCGGTTGCTCACCGGGCTCGTCCAGCCACTGCCGCCAGACATAACCGACCACCACCGGGTGTCGAGCCATGCGCTCCAACGCCGCCCGCCCCCGCCGCAACATCCACTCCACCGTCGTGAGCCCCCGCCCGCCCCGCCCCCGGACCGGCACCTCGGCCGCGCCCGCGTCCGCCCACCCAAAATCTCCCGCCAACACCGGCCCCGTCGCCCCGGCCGCGAGCGCCGGCACTGCGCTCGCATCGACCAGCGCGACATCCACCGCCGGATAAACACCCTCGGCCCGCACACTCTCAGCCACCCGCCCGCCGAAGCGACAGCCGAGCACGAGATGGTTCGGATCGATTGCGCGGATCGCCGCCGCCGTGCTCGTAAAATACCGTCGCGCAAATTCCCGCGACCACCGCGCCTCGTCCCGCCCATAGCCCCGCGTCGCCATCCCCTGCTCCGTTCGCGTCCACTCCCGCACGACTTCCTTGTTCGTCACCGCCACACCCCACGCCCGGGCGAGGGCCTCGATCCGCCCACCGTGCAACGCCAGGACAAATTCCCACGCCGCATGATAGGCCGCAAAGTTCGGTTCGAGGCTCAGACAGATCTGCAGCAAGCCCGGCCGCACCGCGTCCCCCACCGCCGTCGGTGCCGACGCCCAACCCGGGAGATCATCCGCCACCCAACCGATCAAGGCCCGATTCGTCACCGCCTGCGCACAGACCTCACCGGCCCGCAGCGCCGCCCGCTGCGGCCATGCAGGATCAAACACGTCGGGCAACCTCACCCCGGGAGCCTGAATCAGGCCGCCCGTGCGACAAAAATCCACGCTCTCGATAAACGCGAAGCCGTCTGCCCGCGCCGCGCCATCGCCACCCACGCCGAGCGCATTGAAGCCCCAGCGCCGCAGCCGCGCCGATGTGTGTTCATCCGGCGCATACGGCCCCGCGCTCGCCGCGCGTCCCCCCACCGTCTCGTCCACCGGCACCGCCGCCGCCCGCACGCCATGCACCGCGCGACAAAAAAACGGCCGCCCCTCCGCATCGAGCAGCCACCACCGTCCCGCCTGGTCCTGCCCCGCGCGAAAAAATCCCTCCGCCCCCCGCAGCGTGCCCGCACGAAAACCCGCGGGGATCATCGCAGGAGAGAGGGAGGTGGCAACGTCGGCTTGCGCCATGGTGGGCAGCGTGCAACTCGCCCCGAAAAAGGAAAGCGCACAGTGCGCCACCCGCTCGATCCGCCAGGCCAGGATCAAAGTCGGTTCGTCGACCTTTCTCGTTCTTCTTTATCGTTCTCTTTCGTCCGGCCTTGCCGGCGGTGGAGAAAACTTAAGCGAAAACGGCAAGAGCAAGATTACCGGAGACAACAACGACTTTGATACCAGCGACTCGTTCCCGGTGCATCTCCCGACCGGTCTCCGCCGCGCTCACCCGCCCAACGGACCGGCGACATTCCTGTCGCCGTGTTTCCTCACCCGACAAAAATTCTCCGTCGCCTCCACGTAACGCGCCCCGACTCCTCCCCTGTGGGGCTGGCTTCACGCCTGCCCTCCTCCCCGACTCACTTCCCTTCCCGCGCCCACGCCTTCATCTGCGCGATATTTTTCTCCGTCACGCTCTCACCCGTCGACTTCCCTTTCCGACCTCCGTCGCCGAGATACACCTTCATGTCGCTGTCATACATCGCGTCGGACTCCGGCCCCTGGTCCTTCGTCTCGGTCATCCAGCGGTCCAGCCGCGCACGCAATTTCTCCAACGTCGCCCGGTGCGCCGCATCGCCCGCCAGATTGTTCACCTGCCAACGATCCTTCGTCCACGCGTAGAGTTCCTCCGCCGGCCGCGTCGGACTGAAGAGCAGTTTCTCCGCGAGCGGATCGAGCGTCTTCGCTGCGTGGAGCGCGCGCAGCGCCTGCACGATCGACTTGCCGTCTTTGTAGGCGTTGGGCTGGAGCGGCGGGCGCAGTGGATAAAAATTCCGAATATAAAGAAACTCTCCATCGCGCACGCTGCGCAGCCGCTCGACCGTCTCATCGCACCGGTCACGCGCCGCAAACACCTCCGCGCGCGCCGGGTAGCCCGCGGCAAAAACGTTTCGCCCCTGCATCACCGCCGGCACCGGCACGCCCGCCGCCGCGAGCGAGATCGGCCCGAGGTCGATCAGCTCCACGAGATCGTCGCGTACCTTGCCCGCGGCGATCCCTGGTCCGCGCACCACGAAGGGCACGTGCGTCCCTTCGTCGTAGAGAAACTGTTTTCCACGCGCATGGCTGATCCCGTGGTCCGTCGTAAAAATCACCAGCGTCTGCGCCAAAACCCCTTCCTGCTCCAACCGCGCGATCACGTCGCCCACATGTTTATCCGTAAAGCGCACCGCATCGAGATACGCCGCCCAGTCGCGCAACAGCACCGGATCACGCGGATAATACGGCGGCAGCGTCACCTTCGCCGGATCGGTCGCCGCGCCCAACTCCGCTTTCGCCCGCGCCGCGAGCGCCTGGGCCGACGTATCGTTGCCGCCGCGAAGTTTGCCGCCCGCCAGCTGCACCTGCATAAAAAACGGCTGACCCGTCTTCCGCCCCGCCCAATCGTGGCTGTCGTAGATTTTCGCATCCCATTCGAAATTGTAGTCGGTCTTGCCGAGCCCCCCACCCGCCCCGGCCTTCTTCGCGTTCTTGCCCTTGCCCGCCCGCCCCGCGTCCGGGAGCCCGCTGCCGATGCACGTGTAATATCCGGCGCTTTGAAAAATCGCTGGCACCGGCACGACGCCCTTCGGCAGCACAACCTTTTCCGTCCCACGCCCGCTCCGATGGTGATGCGCACCGATCGTCGTCTGATACAGGCCCGTGATAAATCCCGACCGACACGGCGAACACACCGGCGCCGTCGTAAACGCGCGGCTGAACCGCGTGCCTTCCCGCGCCAGCCGGTCCACGTGCGGCGTCTCAATCAGTTTCTCCCCATAACACGAAAAATTCGCCGACATATCGTCGACGATGAACCACAGGATATTCGGTCGCGTCTCCCCGGCAGCGACGGCCAGACTGACCGATCCGAGTAAGGACAGGACCAACAAAACTGAGCGGAAGATTTTCATGGGTGACGCGAGAGAGCCGTACCCCGCCGCTTTGGCAACTCGACTCGCCACGGGAAGTTCGTGCAGCCCACGATTGGTTGCCGGCGCACTCTGGACTTTCACGCGTCAAGGCGACTTGCTCGACGGCCAGCAGTCGCCCCGCCACCAGCCCCATCGTTATGAAAACTCGCCCCCTTGCCGCCCCCGCTTCCCGCCGGGAATTTCTGCAGACCTCCACGCTGGCCGCCGGCTCGCTCCTCTTCACCCGCGCGACTGCCCGCGCGGCCGATGCTTCGAAGTCCGCCAACTCGCGCCTGCAAATCGCCCTCATCGGCGTCGGCGGTCGCGGCAAGGCCGCCCTCACCGCGTTGCAGGGCGAACAGCTCGTGGCATTCTGCGACGTCGACCACGTGCGCGGACGCGAACAGGTCGCCGCCGACAAAGTTTCCTCCAGTGCCCTCGCGCGTTTCCCGGACGCGCGGTGGTTTCATGACTACCGCGAAATGTTCGCGCAGATGGCCGACCAGATCGACGCCGTCGTCGTCAGCGTGCCCGACTTCATGCACTACGCCATCGGCCTGGCCGTGCTGCGCCAGCGCAAACATCTCTACATGGAGAAACCGCTGTGCCGCTGCATCACCGAGGTGCGGGCCCTGCGCGCCGCCGCCGCCGAAGCCGGTGTCGTGACGCAGATGGGCAACCAAGGCCGCGCCGCCGAGGGCATCCGCCTCGCCCGCGAATGGGTGCAAGCCGGCCTCCTCGGCCGCGTCCATACTGTCCACGCATGGAACGACACCGTCGGCGGTTCTTATTCACTCGGTCTCGGCCCCGTGCCCGATGCCACTGACGAAACCCCACCGCCCTCCCTGCGCTACGATCTCTGGCAGGGCGTCACGCCCGAACGCCCGTATCGGAAAGTGCGCAGCCACAGTTCGTGGCGCGGCTACTCCGACTACGGCACCGGCTGCCTCGGCGACTGGGCCTGCCACCAGCTCGACGCCGCCGTCTACGCCCTCGACCTCAGCGCTCCGCTCTCCGTCGAACCCGCGACGACTCCGCTCCCGCCCGGCACGTTCCCCACCACCAACACCCTGCACTACACTTTCGCCGCGCGCGGCGAGCAGCCACCGGTTTCAGTGCGCTGGTTCGACGGCGGGATCTTGCCCCCGCAGCCCGTCGAGGGTTTCAAGTTCAACCACGCCGGCGGCAGTATTTTCTACGGCGAAAAAGGCATCATGGCCGTTGGTTCTCACAGCTCCAGCGCCCGCCTCTTGCCCGATGCCCGCATGGCCGAACTGCGCGGCTCACTCCCGCCGAAGACGATCCCGCGCCTCGTCGGCGGCCCGCACGTCGAATGGGTCAACGCCATCCGCGCCGGCGCGCGCTGCGGCTCCGATTTTCAACGCGCCGCGCCCCTCGCCGAAATCGCCCTGCTCGGCGTCGCCTCCATTCGCGCGCAGACCCGCCTCGAATGGGACGCCACCGCCGGCCGCGTCACGAACTCCCCGAGCGCCCAGCGCTTCATCGGCCCCGGCTACGACTACCGCCCGGGCTGGGGCGTGTAGCGTTTCCGCGCGTCTCGTTTGCCAACCCGCATCACGATGTGCCGTCCTCCTCAATAATCATCCAAACAATTTGTCACTTAATAAGTGACATACAAACTGAAAAATACCCGAATAATTTGTCACTTAATAAGTGACAAATTGTTCTGACTATGGGCCGATTTTGATCGGCCGGTTAGCCGAGTAATACCAGCCGCACTCCGTCCCCATGCTCTCCTTCCGTCTCCTGCTCCCCCTCTCTCTTTCCCTCCTTCTCTCCCTCTCCGTCTGCGGCCACGCCGCCTCGGCCCCCGAGCGCCCAAACATCGTCCTCCTCATGGGCGACGACCACGGCTGGGACGAAACCGGTTACAACGGCCACCCTTACCTGAAGACGCCTGTCCTCGACGAGATCGCGCGCACCGGCCTCCGCCTCGACCGCTTCTACTCCGGCGGCGCGAGTTGCTCGCCCACGCGCGCGACCGTCATGAACGGCCGCCACCACCATCGCTCCGGCACCTTCGCCCCCGGTTGGTCAACCCGGCCCCAAGAAATCACCGTCGCCCAACTCCTCCGCGACGCCGGTTACGCCACCGGCCATTTCGGCAAATGGCACCTCGGTCCGGTGAAAGCCTCATCGCCCACCAACCCCGGTGCCATGGGCTTCGATACGTGGCTCTCGCACGATAATTTTTTCGAACTCGATCCGTCCTTCTCGCGCAACGGCGGCCCTCCGCAAGTCATCAAGGGCGAGAGTTCCGCGATCATCATCGCCGAAGCGATCCGCACCATCGACGCCGCCCGGCGCGCTGGAAAACCGTTCTTCATCGTCGTGTGGTTCGGCTCGCCGCACGAGCCCTACCAAGCGTTGCCCCAAGATCTCGCGCTCTACGACAATCTCCCCACGACGTTCGCGAATCGTCAGGTCAAGCTCACGTCCAACACCACGGGCCGTAATACCACCCGCCTCCAGCGCGACGTGCTCCGCGAGCGTTTCGCCGAGATCACCGCCATGGACCGCTCCATCGGCCAGCTCCGCAATCACCTCGGCACCGTCGGCCTCCGCGCCAACACCCTGCTCTGGTATTGCGGCGACAACGGCACCCCACAGGAAGCCGTCGCCACCGTGCCGTTTCGCAACCACAAAGGCTCCCTCTACGAGGGCGGTATCCGCGTCCCCGGCCTGATCGAGTGGCCCGCGAAAATCTCCCGCCCGCGCGCGACCGACGTCAACGCCGTCACCAGTGACATCCTCCCCACGCTCTGCGACCTCGTCGGTCGCCCGCTCCCGCACCGCCCCCTCGACGGCCTTTCA
Source organism: Opitutus sp. GAS368 (assembly GCA_945871085.1). Classification (GTDB taxonomy): domain Bacteria; phylum Verrucomicrobiota; class Verrucomicrobiia; order Opitutales; family Opitutaceae; genus GAS368. The sequence continues at coordinate 14,762 of CAMBVX010000107.1, forward strand.
CTCCGCGCTCTCCTCGATGGCACGATGGCCGAACGCACCGCACCGATCTGTTTCTGGGACGACGCCATCGCCCGCCATTCCGGCGCGAAACCCTACCTCGATCCCGAGCTGCAGAAAGGCACGACTCCGCTCGTGAAACTGGGCCCCGACGGCACCGCCACGCGGGATTTTAAAAACTATCACCACCACGAAATCCTCCCGCAAGATTTCGCCGGCCCGCGCGCCGTCGTCGGCAACCGCTACAAACTCGTCGTCGACGGTACAAAGGGCAGCGGCCGCGAACTCTTCGATCTCCGCGCCGATCCCGCCGAGAAAAACAACCTCATCGCCACGCACGCGGCCGAAGCCGAAAAACTCGCCGCCGTCCTGCAAACCTGGCAGCGCTCCGTCCTCGAAAGCCTCACCGGCGCCGACTACCGCTGACGCCCCTCTCCCCCCTCTCGCCTTCTCTCCGTCTCGTTCGCCCAAACCTCCGTCACACTACTTCGCCACTCGCGGGGCGAGGTGTTTTTCCAGAAACGCCAAAGCCACCGGCCGCAGATCGCGCGACAGCGGTTTTTTACCCCACGATTCGAAATCAAACGTGTGCCCCGCGCCGGGCACGACGACGAGTTCGTGCCTCAAGCCCGCCTTCGCGAGCGCCGCGGCCAAGTCCTGCGACTGGCGCAAGTCGACCGTGGTGTCCTTGTCGCCGTGCAAAATGAGCGTGGGAGGAAGGCCCGCCCGGATGTGCGTCACCGGTGAAGCCAGCCCGTAGACCGTCGCGTTGTCGGCACTCCCGAAGACGCTCACCGGCCCGACCGAGCGGAAGTTCTCCTGCACCACGCCGTCTGCTGTGGTGGTGCGCCGCGTGCGCAGATCGCTGATGCCATACATGTCGATCACCGCACGCACGGCGCTCGAAACTCCCGGAAAGGGCGCATCAGGTTCGAGCTCCGGTAGGCCGGCCGTGTAGCCGACCATCAACGCCAAGTGCCCACCCGCCGAGCCGCCCGCCACAGCGATGCGATCAGGATCGACGCGCCACTCCGCCGCGCGCGTGCGCAGGAAGCGCACGGCATTTTTGCAATCGAGCAGATTGGTCGGCCAGGCACCCGCGCCGAGTTTATAATCGATGGTGAGGGCGACATAGCCGGCCTTCGCGAGCGTGGTGCAAATTGCCTTCGCCCGCGCCTCCGCTCTTGTGCCGCCGGCCCAACCGCCGCCATGGATCCACACGACGGCCGGCGAGAATTTCCCGGACGCCGGCGGCACCGGAAGGTAAACGTCCAGTTTCTCGGCGCGGCCCGCCCCGAGGAACGCCACGTCCGTCGTAATTTTTACGCCCGACGCGAGCACCGGCTCCGCGCCAATCGCGGAAACACCCAACAGCATCAGGGCAAACAGGAGGCAGGATTTCATAGAGTAGGATGGCCGATCATTTTTGGGCTTCGGCACGTGCGACCGTTGACGTTTTTCTCCGCTGCGCGCAAGGGGACACCCGCTTGCGCATTTCCCGCGGCGACGGCGAATTTCCAGTTTTCTTTCACTCGCGCTTCCAGAAGCATTTGCCTCACCCATGAATTTCCGCGCTCCGCTCACGCACCCGAGAACGTTCTCGCTTCGCTGCCCCGCCACCGCGTTCGCCCTGCTCGTTTTGGCCGGCTCCGCCGACCATCTCGCCGCCGCCGAGACGCCACCCGCGCCCGCAGCCTCAAAAACAGCCACCGTCGAAATGCTCCCGTTCCTCGTCGCGACCGACAAGGATACCGGCTATGCCGCCGCCGACACCATCAGCTCCGGCCGCCTCAGCACCAATCTCCTCATGACGCCGTCGTCCACCACGGTGCTCACGCGCGATTTCCTCAACGACCTCGGCGCCGCCACGATGGTCGAGGCGTCCTCGTGGCTGACCAGCGGCATCGAGCAACCGCAGGGCGCCGTGAACGGATCCTCGATGAACGTCGATCCGAGCGACAGCGGCGCCAACACCCAGCTCCGCGGCCAGGCCACGCAGCCGAGCACACGCAACTATTTCCCAAGCTCGACCACCCCCGGCGAATATAACGTCGAACGCCTCGAGGGCGCCGCGGGCCCCAACGCCATTCTCTACGGCGTCGGCGGCGCCGGCGGACAAGTGAACTACATCACCAAGCGCGCCCGTAGCTATAACTTCGGCCGCACCCGCCTGCGCACCGATTCCTACGGCTCGCTCGAAGGCTCCCTCGACATCAACCGCAAGCTCACCGACCAGCTCGACGTCCGTTACAACGGCTTCTGGAACGCCGGCCGCACCCTGCGCGAACGCGTCGAGAACAACGTCCGCGGCAACGCCCTCAGCGCCATCTACCGCCCGTGGAAAAAATCCGAGCTCAGCGTTGATGTGGACATCGGCCGTAGCGACCGCTCGTGGAACTACGACGCCTACGTCGACAACGCCTCGCTGTGGAACGGCGCCTTGTTCAGTGGCCCGGTCAGCACGACCGCCGCCGCCGCCGCCGGACTCAGCGTGATGGCCTCCGGCGCCACCCAGTCCGCCTTCTGGGCCTGGATCAACGGCATCGGCCTCATGAATTGGAAAGGCTACGCGCAGACCACCGGCACCAGCCACAACCTTTATCCGAGCAACTACGCCGACAACCGCCCCATCCCGAACCTGCCGCGCTCGCCGTCGCGCAAGTTCAACATCGCGCCCGATCAGGTGCACGTCACCGCCGACACGAAGGACATCCAAGCCTCGTTCCTGAAGAGCTTCGACTCCGGCCTCACCGTCGAGTTCGCCTACGATTACGCCACGATTTTCCAGGCAGGCTGGAAGTCCAGTTTCTCTCCCGCGATCAACTCGCTCAAATTCGACCCGAATCGTCTCCTCCCCAACGGCCAGCCCAACCCCAACGTCGGCAAGCCCTACGGCCAGCTCGAATACGACTTTAATCTCGACGGCACCTCCCGCATCGCCACCGCCGAGCGCACCGCGATCAACTACCCCGTCAAGTTCGGCCGCTTCGGCACCCAGAATTTTTCGCTCATCGTGCAGCACCAGGAAAACCGCAACCGCTCGCGCATCAACCGCGCCTTCAACGCCAACTCCACTTCGCCCCTCGTCAGCACCAACAACGTCATCTACGTCTTCCGCTACTTCGACGATCCCAGCCCCTCGCTCCCCAACCTCGCCGAAACGATCCCCATGATCCGTATGGTGAAGGATACCGATACCAGCTCCGACAACGTCGACGACTCCGCGACCATCGCCACTGCCGGCAATTATTTCGGCAACCGCCTCTCCGTCATCGGCGGCTTCCGCCGCGAGCGTTACACGTCCTACTCGAGCGCCATCGGCACCCGCGACGCGCCCACCGGCAATGTCACCAGCTACACTACCACGCGCCTCCACGCACTCAACAACACCACCACCGCCGGCCTCGTCTATTTCCCGGTCCGTTTCGTCGGCGTCTTCGCCAACTACGCCGAGGGCTTCAACGTCGTCTCGAATCCCAACCCCAGCCTCGACGGCAGTTTCCGCCCCACGGCCATCCAACCCGCGCGCAGCTTCGCCGCCGGCCTGCGTCTGAATTTCTTCCAGGGAAAAATCACGGGCTCCCTCGAGCACTACGACACGAAACAAACCAGCGTCTTCAACGTCGGGGTGCAGAACTACAACCAAGCCCTCGCCGCCAACGGCCAGCCGCTCATCCCCGCCGGCAATGCGGTCACCCAGAACATCTCCGTCGCCGATTCCCAAATTACCCAAGCGTCTGGCTGGGAGGCGCGCATCACCGCCAACGCCGCGCGCTCCTTCCGCCTCATGGCCAACTTCGCCCTGCCCGACGTAAAGATCGTCGAGCAGGCTCCGGCCTTCACCGCCTGGTTCCGCTCCAAGCAGGCAACCTTCGAACAGTGGGCCAACAATCCCGCGCTGCTCCCGACCGACAGCCGACGCACCCTCGCGCGCACCGCCCTCACCTCTGGCCAGTCGCTCCTCAGCGGCGGCTCGGTCGGCAAGACCGCGCTCCGCACCTACCA
>CAMBVX010000108.1 GCA_945871085.1 Opitutus sp. GAS368
CGTGCCTGTGGGGTTGGCGGCGCCGCTGCCACCAAACTCAAACCCCAAGCGATTTACACCGCAGAGACCCCATCTTCAGAGCGCAGAGCGAGGCAGGAGTTTTCTCTGCGTCGCCGAATTCCGCGTCTCTGCGGTGCAAAAAATCAGCGACTTGAAGTTGCCTGGAAAACGCCCGCAGCAAAACAACCCACCGAGATAACGGCATAAATCCGGATTGATTTAAGCGCAAAGAACCCAAGGCGGCGCCGCTCCCACCAAACTCAAACCCCAAGCGGTTTGCACCGCAGAGACCCCATCTTCAGAGCGCAGAGCAAGGTCGGGGTTTTCTCTGCGTCGCCGAATTCCGCGTCTCTGCGGTGCAAAAAATCAGCGGCTTGAAAATGCCCGCAGCAAAACATCCAGCCCAGATAACGGTATATCGTGACGCGCTACAGTAGGGACGCCGGCCGCTACGCGGAGGCAGAACGAGAACGAGAACGATTAGGAGAAAGTGAAAGTGAAAGTGAAAGTGAAAGTGAAAGTGAAAGTGAAAGTGAAAGTGGAGGAGGAGAACGAGAACGATGGCGGATCGGGGTAGCCACAGGCCTCCGTGCCTGTGGGGTTTGGGCGGGCGCGGGGTGGGTGGCTGGGGGGGGGGCGAGAGATCCTGAGCTCACCCGTTATTGCCGTTGTGGGCTATTCCCACTTGACGCTCAAAGCCGACGAATCACTCTCGGTTCATGGCCTCCGCCGTTATCAAGAACACTGATTTTCGACTCGTAACAGAGTTTGCGCGCACCGACGCGAAAAAGAGGCTTTCACTCGGAGAAGCGCTGGTTGGTTCGAGCGCGTTTAACGTTTACAGAAACGCCGTGGGTCAACTGTTCCTCGATCCGGTGAAGGCCATTCCCGCCGATGAGGCTTGGCTTTTTGAATCCCCCGCGAAGTTGGCGTCGGTCCGGCGCGGATTCGAACAGGCAGACTCGGGTGAAACTCATAACATGGGTGATTTCTCGAAACACGCGAAGGGATAGCAGCGATGTTTCGCGTCTTGCGATTTTCCACCGAAGCCAAGGAGCAACTGGCCGAACTCGGGCGTTCTCCGGCGACTGGTGGGACTTTGAAGCAGGTGAACAAGGCCTTGGGTTACCTGCAAATCAACCCCGCGTATCCCAGCTTGAATACGCACGAGTTTACGGCGCTTTCGACGCGGGGTCGCAAGGTCTTTGAGGCCTATGCTCAGAATAACACCCCGGGCGCTTATCGGATATTCTGGTATTACGGACCTGACGAACGGGATGCCAAGACGAAGAAAAAGAATCAGGTAATCACCGTCTTCGCCATCATCCCGCACTCGGCTTGAGTCGCTCGGAAGAAGCCGAACGTGCTCGCCCGAGATCGCGGTGATGAACGGCGGCAGGGTCGGCCCGTCGGCGCTGATTGGCATGACTGATCACCGTTCAGGGAAAGTGCAGGCCAAGATCAGAGAATTAAGGACGAGAACGAGGCGGAGCGGGCGGGGAGATTTTTCGGAACGGCAGGCAGGGACGCCTGCGCGCTACGCGGAGGCAGAACGAGAACGAGAACGATTAGGAGAACGAGAACGATTAGGAGAAAGTGAAAGTGAAAGTGAAAGAGAAAGTGAAAGTGAAAGTGGAGGAGGAGAACCAGAACGAGTAGGAGAACGAGAACGAGGAGGAGAAAGAGAAAGAGGAGGAGAAAGAGAAAGAGGTGGATCGGCGTAGCCACAGGCCTCCGTTCCTGTGGGGTTTGAGATTTTTCGGAACGGCAGGCAGGGACGCCTGCGCGCTACGCTACGAACCGCCGCCACGTTACCCGCGCACTTCTTGGCGCAATCACTGCGCAGATTTTGTCATTCGGTACACTGCGGTCCGCCGGGGCTAAAGTCCGCGAGCGAGCGGTCGTTTGCCCTCTCACCACGCGACTTCCGCACGAACGCAGCCGCGGTCTTCAAGTCCGTTCAATCCCCGCTCCTCCCATGGCCAGACCCACCACCACCCCGACCGGCAAAGAAGTTCACTTCGCGGAACACGAAATCATCGTGAGCAAGACCGACACCCACGGCGTCATCACCTACGCCAACGATGTGTTTCTGCGCGTCGCGGGCTACGCAGAAGAAGACGTGTTGGGGCAGCCGCATAATTTTATCCGTCATCCGGATATGCCGCGCTGCGTCTTCGCGCTGTTGTGGGAGACGGTGAAGTCGGGGAAGGAAATTTTTGCGTATGTGGTCAACCTTGCGCGCAACGGCGACCACTATTGGGTGTTTGCCCACGTGACGCCGAGCTTCGACTCCGAGGGGCGCCAGATCGGCTACCACTCGAATCGCCGGACGATGTATGCCGATGCGTTGCCCAAAGTGCGGGAGCTCTATGCGCGCTTGCGGCACGAGGAGCAGAAGCACAAGGAACCGGCCCGCGCGGTCGAGGCGGGGCGGCGATTGCTCGCGAGCGTCCTCGAGTCTCAGAAAATGGACTACGCGGAATTTGTTTTCAGCCTGTCGCAGCAAACCCAACTCACGACCGCCTAAGCCCATGTCCCTCGAAACGCTCCGCCCCGCCCCCGTGCCCGCATCCGACGCTACGACCACCGCCCAACGGATCCGGGCGCTCACGCAAATTTGCGACCGCGCGGCGCAGGGCGACCTCGAAGCGCGCGTCACCGGTCTGGCGGGCGACCCCGACTGGCAACCGCTGGCGGCGGCGATCAACCGGATGCTGGATCTGGCCGACTCGTTTGTGCGCGAAGGTGCGGCGGCGATGGATCATTGCAGCCGGGATTTGTATTACCGGCCGGTCTTACTGCGCGGCCTCAAGGGCGCCTACCGGCAGAGTGCGGGGGTGATCAACCAAGCGGGATTAAAAATGCGGGAGAGCAGCGACCAGATCCGTTATGTGGCCCGCATGGCGGCGGAGACGGCGGCCAACGTGACGACGGTGGCGGCGGCGTGTGAAGAGCTCTCGAGCACGAGCGCAGAAATTTCGCAGCAGGCGGGCGGGTCGGCCAGGCTCAGCGCGGAGACCGTGGCGATCGCGCAGCAGGCGGGGCTGGCGGTGATCGAATTGATGGGCGCGGCCAAAAAAGTGGATGGCATTGTGCGGTTGATTAACACGATCGCCGGGCAGACCAATCTGCTCGCGCTGAATGCGACGATCGAGGCGGCGCGAGCGGGCGAGGCGGGCAAAGGTTTCGCGGTTGTGGCGGCAGAGGTGAAGGATCTCTCGCGCAATACGGCCAAGGCGACGGAGGACATTGGTCAGCAGGTGCTAAAAATGCAGGAGACGGTGCGGCTGGTGAGCGAGCACATGCAGTCCATCGACGCCGCGATCGCCCGCGTGAGCGACGGGGCGAGCGCGATTTCTCGCTCGGTCGGCGAACAAGTGCAGGCGACGGCGGAAATCTCCCGCAGCATCACCGGCGTCTCTGAAAACACGGCGCTGATTTCGTCGCGGATCGGTGCAGTCGGCCGCGCGGACGGGTGATTTTCGGGCCGGGGCGCGCGGAGGATTTTCGGAACGGCAGGCCGGGACGCCTGCCGCGACCCCGACCTGACGAACTCCGCGGCCGCCAAAGATTGCACGGCAACCGGAGGATGTTTGCCGCCGGGTTTACCCGCCGGTCCGGTTCGGAGGGAGGGGCGGGTTCGATCCCTTTCCTCCCCGTATCGTGGTCAAAACGTCGCGGTGAGCGAGAGGGAGTAACTGCGGCCGCGCCAGTCGCCGTAGGGCTGGACGCCGGCGCCGGAAGAATCCCAAACGTATTTGGGGAACGGGGCGCTGAGGACGTTGTTCACCCGAAACTGCGCGCGCAGGCCGTAGCGGGTGTCGCGCCACGGAAGCCAGCGACCAAGGTCGGCGTGCACGTAGGGATCGAAGGTCCACAGCGGGCGGAGGCGGTCGTGACCTTGCGCGGCCCACAAATCGACGGGGAGGACACGCGAGTGATAATAGTGACCGTCGACGCCAAAGCCGAAGGAGCGGCGCGACCAACTGGCGCCGAAGTTGGAGCGATATTTCAGCAGGCCGGGCGCGGTGCCGTCGGGGCGGCGGAGTTGATCGACGGACGGAAGGCCGGGGGCGGTGCGGCTGCGGTAGCGTTGAAAATAGAGGAGGCGCCCATAGACCTCGAGCGTGCCACCGAAACATTGGGTCCAGGCGTAGTCGGCGGAGACGTTCCAATTGAGCGAGCGGCGGTCGAGACCGTTGACGGTGCCGGTGTAGACCGCGGTGATGCGACCGAGACCGTAGGGATCGCCCGGAGCGGCGGGTGCACGGAAGACGCGATCGGGGAAGATGGGCTCGAGGCTGATCAACGTCGTGGCGTCGAGGAAGACGAGGGCGCTGGTCTTGCGCGTATCCACAAAGTCCAGCGAGCCGCGAAAACGTTGGGTCTTGCTGGCGCGTTTGAAAATGGTGCCGACGGTCTGGGTCACGGTGGCTTCGGTGGCGAGGGAGTAGTTGGTGATTTCGGTGACGTAGGCCGGGTAGGCTTCATGGCCGCGGCGGGGGTCGGTGATGGGTTCGGGGTCGACGCCGATGCCGCCGGCGGCGGGTGGACCGAGCGAGAGGCGGCTGAGATTGGGCGACGGAAACCGGTTGGACGTGGTGAAACTGCCGCGCACGGAAAAACCGCCGGCGAAGTCGAGCTTGAGGGCGGCGGTGGGTGCAATGTTGGCCTCCGGATCGGAGCTGGAGGCGATGTAGCGGACGGCGAGGTCGGAGTCGGCTTTTCGCAGCCAACGCGGGAGCCAGCGCGCGGGGAGGACGGGGGCCTGGAGTTCGCCGAAGATGCTGTAACGTTCGATGGAGCGGGCCCGGTAGTCGGCGAGGGGTTCGTAGAGGGTGCCGTCGGAGTAGGTTTTTTTCTCGGTAAAGGCCGCGAGACCATTGAGGCGGTAGTCGCCGCCCACATTAAGAATGCCGCGGCCCGTGGGCAGCGGCAGGGATTCGTTGGTGGCGCGGGCGGCCAGATCGAGAGTCTGGTAATCGCCGAGGCGGGAGAATTTCCCCCGCTCGCCGCGGTAGACGAGCACTTCGTCGTAGAAGGCGGTGGGCGGACCGAACACTTGAGTGTCGCGCAGGGGGTTGTAGCGACCGTCGTCGACGAGCTTTTGCCACCGATGGGAATCGGCGGCGAAGAGGCCACGATATTTCGTGACGCTGTGACCATACTGGCCGTCGAGGGAGAGCCGCCAATCGGGCGGGAGTTTGAGGATGAAGCCGAGGACGGCGGCGGTGTAATCGACGCGGGATTCGCCGTAGTTTTCGCCCAACAGCGGGGCCATTTCGTTGAGGGAGACGAGGACGTTTTGGCGGAACGGATTTTGTGGTGCGGTCTCGGCGAGGAAGAGGTCGGCGGCGAAGACGTCGTAGCCGCGGTTGGCGACGGTGCGAGCGAACGTGACATCGAGTCCGACCTCGAGTCGCGGAAAAAGATCGTAGACGACGGAGCCGAAATACGAGGTGCGGCGTTGCTTGCGCCCATACGGAAAATCGACGCTGTCGCGGGAGACGGCGAGTGAGCCGGGCGAATTGAAGAAAGTGAGATTGCGCAGGCCAGAGCGACCGGCGAAGGCACCGAGGCCGCCCGTGCCATCGGCGCCGGGGGCAACGGACGTGAAGGGGGCGGAACCGGGGCCGAGCAGCGGGTCGAGTTCGAGGCTGCGCACCGTGGGGGTGGCGCGAAAGACGGCGCTCCACGGGGCGAGGAGAGGCGCGGGGCGGCGCTGAAGGTAACGCAGCTCGGATTCGGCGGGGGGAGTGCTTTGGTTGATACTGGCGTTGAAGCGGACGCGGAGTGCACCGCCGAGGAGACTCGCGCCGTGGATGAGGGAAAGGGAGGACTGGGGGGCGTCGTAGGAGCGGAGGGCGTTGGTGTAGGTGGCGGTGACCTCGGTGGCGTTGGCGTCCACGCCGGGACGGAGAATGATGTTGATGACACCGCCGACGGGATTGCCGGTGTATAAGGACGAGGCGGACGCGGGGAGCACTTCGACCTGGTGCACGAGGCTGAGGGGAATGAGGTTTACATCGGGGGGTTGGGCGCCGCTGCCGCCGATGTAAACCTCCGGGAGGCGGCGGCCGTTGACGAGGACGACGGTTTCGTCGGAGGTGTAACCGCGGAGGGAGAGGTTGTTGTTGCCGGCGGAGAAGAGTTTCGCCTCGGAGCTGGCATCCTGTTCGGGGGAGCGGGCGGCGGAGTTGGCGTCGAGGAGTTCGCGTTGGAGAAACTCATTGAGGGTGACGACCCCGCTGCGGGTGATCTGATCGCGGTCGTAGACGGTGTAGGCGATCGCGTCGTTTTGGGAGCGGACGAGATCGAGGTTGCCCGAGGCGTTGCGCGGGGGAGATTGCAGTTCGCTGCGGTCGGCGAAGCGGGCGCGGTCGATGCGGCTTTCGACGACGAAGGGCGCGAGCAGCGAAGGATCGGCGGTGGGCTGAATCGTCTGGGGCACGAGGGAGACGATGCGGTCGGCCAGCACGCGGGTGTGGGTGAGTTCGAGGGTTTGATAGGCAGCGCCAGTCGCCACGAGACGGTAGAGTCCGGGGGGCAGAACTCTGAAAAAAAAGTTGCCGCGAAAGTCGGTGAGGACGCTTTGCTGCACCTCGACGACCGTGACGCGGAGGCCGGGGGCGGGGTGACCATCGGGGCGCAGCAGACGACCGCGGATCGAGCCGGTGGGCTTCAGGGTGGCGGTGATGACGAATTTCCCCCCGCCGTGGTGGTGGGCGGAGAACCCGGTGTTGGTGAGCAATTGACTGAGCGCCGCGACCGGTTCGAAACGGCCGTACACCTCATTGGAGCGGGCACGGTGGAGTTCATCGGAGGCGAAGAGAACTTCGGTCTGCGATTGTTTGGCGAACTCCAGCAGTGCGGTGTCGGCGGCCTGAGACGGCACGGCGAACTCGAGGGGTTCGGCGTGGGCGAAGAGTGGGCTCAGCGCGAGGAGGGTGCCGAGGAGCCGAAGCCAGAGAAAAAGGCGGAGGGACACGACGGCCGAAGAGGGAGAGACGGAGAGAGGGAGAGACCGGTAGTGGCCCACGGAACACACGGAATCCACGGAAGAAATTGAACGACTCAAGGCTCGGTGAGGAGGCTCACGCGGAGGAGATCGCTCGGCTCGCGGTGGACACGGACGGGGTGAATTTGGGCGAGCATATCGAGGAAGCCATTGAGGTCATCGAGGCTGAAGAGGCTGGTGATGCGGAGATTCTCGGCCGCCGAGGTGACGGTAATCCCACGACCGTGATACTGGGCGAAGCGGGCGAGCGCGACGCGGAGCGGGGTTTTGTCGAAGACAATTTTTCCTTGGCGCCACGCGAGGGCATCCGCGACGCCAGCGTCAGTGAGGGTAACGCGGGTGACGCTGCCGGAGGTGGTTGTGAGGTGCTCGCGGGCGGTGAGGGATGAGGGCTGACGCGGACCGCTGGTGGGCGAATCCATCGGGCGGACTTGGACGGAACCTTCGGCGACGGTGACTTCGAGCTCGGAGGTTTTGTCGGTGCGGACGTTGAAGACAGTGCCGGTGACGCGGACGGAGCCGGTGGGTGTTTCGACGATGAACGGGCGTAAGGGATCTTTGGCGACGGCGAAGTAGGCTTCACCGGAGGCGAGACGGACGCGGCGTTCGTCGCGGGTGTTTTCAACGCGGAGACTGGTCTGGGCGTTGAGTTCGACGCGGGTGCCGTCGCTGAGAGTGTAGGACTGGCGCTGGGCGACGGAAGTCGCGAGGGTTTCGATGGCGGGAGCGGAGGGCGAGAGGGTGAAGAAAAGGGCGACCACGGCCGCGGCGGCGAGGGTGCCGCCGGCGAGCGTGAGCCACGAAAAGCTCCGGCGGCGGCGCGAAGGTGACGCGGGCGCGGGCATTTTCACCGCACCCGATGAGACGAGGGCGGGGAGCCATTGTTCAAGGTCGGCGGAGAACTGGCAGTAGTGGGAGAGGAGCGCGCGATGGGCTGGCTTGGTGGCGAGCCAGGTGTCGAGGGCGATGCGGTCAGCGGCTTCGAGGGTGCCGCCTTCGAGGCGGGCGGCCCAGAGGGAGGCCTGCTCGTCGGACGCGGAGTCGGCCGGGGGGAGGGTGCGGGTGGAGTTATTCATGAGCGGGCCTCCTGAGTGGGTGAGGACTCGTCGGTGTCATGGGACGGGAGGGTTTCAGCAGGGAGGGAGGCGCGGAGGAGGCGGAGGGCCCGGGCGTGTTGTTTTTCAACGGTGCTGATGGCGATGCCGAGGCGGTCGGCGATTTCGCGATGGGACAGGAGTTCGATTTTACGCAAGAGCAGGACGGCGCGGCAGCCCTCGGGGAGTTCGGCGATGGCCTGCTCGAGGAGTGCGAGCTCTTGGCGGGCCATGACCTGGTGGGGAATGGAGGGGGCGGCGGAGGCGGTGGTTTCGTGAGCGGGATCGGCTGAGCCGGCGGTGCCTTCGGGTGAGATGCTGCGGCGCTTGAGGCGATTGATGGCGAGGCGGCGGGCGGTGACGTAGAGGAGGGCTTCGGGTTTTTCGGCAGTCTGGTTTTCGACGGAGGGATAGACGCGGAGGTAGGCGTCGTGGGCGACGTCTTGGGCTTCGGTGGTGTTGCCGAGCAGGCGGGCGAGGTAGCGACGCAGCGGGGAGAGGGTGGCGCGGTAGAGCGAAGCGAAGTCGCGGGGTGGCGAGTCGGGGGGCGGGGCCGGCGGTGGACTGCCGGCGGAGGAATCGGAACGGGGATGTTGATCAGGCATCGGAGTCGATGGGAGCGAAGCGCGGGGGTAGCGGGCGACTGAAAAGGGTGGCCGCGAGTCGTCGCGCGGAGCGAAGCGAGGGAGAGGACGTGGGGAAAATGGTTTCACGACTATCCTCTGCGACAAGCGGACCCAACGAATCCGCTATTCCCGTGGGAAAAAAATTCGGACGTGAATTCATGCCGACGTCACGGTGAACCCGTGGGCGGGGTAGGCAAGGGCGCTGGTCCGGGCGCTGGTCCGGGCGCTGGTCCGGGCGAGAATCTGGTGGGGGCAGGTCGAAATCGAACCCGCACGGCGGCTGGAAAGCCGCCGGTCCGTCGGACGGGTGAGTTGTGCGGCGACCGACGACCGGGCGTTGCGCCGCGCCGGTCAGCGGAGTGTCGTGGGCTGGAGGGAGCGGTTCAGGAAATCGATGATGCGGGTTTGTTGGCGGAGTTTGACGAGGGGGTCGCTGACCATGTGCGTGCCGAGCATCGGGAGCAGTTCGTAGGGCTTGCCGGCCAGGTAGAGGGCGTCGGCGAGTTGGAGCGTGTGTTGGAAATACACGTTGTCGTCGGTGAGGCCGTGGATGAGGAGGAGGGGGCGCGTGGATTGGGCGGCGTAGGTGGTGACGTTACTCACGCGATAGGCTTCCGGGGAAAATTGCGGGAGGCCGAGGTAGCGCTCCGTGTAGTGGGTGTCGTAGTTTTCCCAAGTGATGACGGGGGCACCGACGACGGCGGCTTGAAAAATGTCGGGGCGACGAATGGCGGCCATGGCGGCGAAGTAGCCACCAAAGGACCAGCCGGTCACGCCGACGCGGGTGAGGTCGAGCTCAGGGTAGATTTGAGCGAGCGCGCGGAGGCCGGAGATTTGGTCGGCGAGGGCAATGTCGATGAAGTTGCCCTTGATGGCGCGTTCCCAATCGCGACCGTGGGCGGGCGTGCCGCGGCCGTCGATGCGCACGACGACATAACCCTGGTCGGCCACCCATTGATCGTTGAAGTAGCCGCGTAGGCCGGCGTTGACGGTTTTGGAGGTGGGGCCGGCGTAGACTTGGAGAATCACGGGATATTTTTTCTTAGCATCGAAGGCACGGGGGCGAGTGAGCGCGGCGTCGAAGGCGAGGGGGCCGGTGGTGCGGGTGATTTCAGTGCCGGGAAGTTTTGGTGGGGTTTCGGCCACGGAGGGGAGCGCCGCGAGTGGCTGGCCGGCGAGGGTCGTCACTTCGCTGCTGGCGCGGCCATCCGGCGTATCGGAACTGTGGATGAGGAGACGGGCTTCCTTGGCATAGGTGGCACTGTGTTGGCCGGGCGCAGCATAGAGGGGCGTGCCGGAGCCGCCGCTCAGCGGAAATCTCCAGACCTGCCCTTGGCGGGGATCGAGACTGCCGCTGGCGAAGAGCGTGGCGGACGTTTCGTCGAGGCCGACAAATCCGCGATAGCGCCAGGTGAGCGGGGTCAATGCGCGGACGAGTTTACCGTCGGCGGAGCGCAGTTCCACCTGCCACGAACCGCGGGATTCGGTGGACCAGAGGAATTGTGACCCGTCTTCCAGCCAGTGAGGAAACGAACCGGCGCGATCGAGATTCAGCCAGGCGGCATCGGTTTCGCGGAGTAGTTCGCGCGACTGGAGCGACGTCGAATCGACGGCGAGGAGAACCTGTTCGGTCTGCGCGCGGTTTTGGACGAGGAGAGTGAGTGGGGCGTTTTTTTTCCAGGTGACCTCGGCGAGGTAAGGGAATTTTTCGTGGTCCCAAGCGATCGGGCGCGGGGTGCCACCCTTGAGGGTGACGAGCGAGAGGGAGACTTTGGCGTTGGGCGTGCCGGCGCGGGGATAAAAGAATTTGGTGGGGGCGGTGGCGGGGTGGAGGGCATCGGCCACGTAGCGCACTTCGACGTCGGACTCATCGGTGGTTTGGAAGACCAACGACTGCGAGTCGGGCGACCACCAATAACCTTGGGAGCGGTTCATCTCTTCCTGCGCGACGAATTCGGCGGTGCCGTGCGAGAGGGTCGCGGTCGCGCCGGTGGTGACGGCCCGCGTGGTGGGCGGAGAGACGGAGACGTCGATGACATGGAGTTCGCGATCAGCGCCGGCGGCGGCGACCGTGCGACCATCGGGGGAGAAGCGAGGGTCGATCCAGCCGCGTCCAGGAAGTTCGGTGACGCGGAGCGAGGCGCGTTCGACGAGGTAGAGTTTGCCGGAGAGGGTGACGAGGAGGCGGGTGCCGTCGCGGGAGAGTTGATAGGTGGTGAAGCCTTTTAGACTTTGGCGGGAGCGCTCGCGGCGGGCTTTTTCCTCGGCGGACAGGGCTTCGGTGGTGTCACCGAGGAGTTGGGCGGGCGTGAGGAGCTCGCGTTCGTGGCCGGTGGCGAGGTCGAGTTCGTAGAGTTTGAGCGTGGGGTCGCGGGGGGCGCTGCGAAGGAAAAGGGCGTGTTTACCGTCGGGCGTGAGTTTCGGGGAGACGGGGCGGCCGAGGGTGTAGCTGCGGGTCTCGGTGAGGTCGCGGAAGTAGGCGAGGTGGGGATCCTCGGCGGCGGATGCGGCGGCGGACGAATGGACGGGGAGAAAGAGAAAGAGTAAGAGAAAGAGAAGGAGGGGGCGGGAGGGGGAGGAGGGAGGCATGGCGGAGGGGCGGGTTACTCGCGGGAGCGCGAGTCGATGATGAGGGTGACGGGACCGTCGTTGACGAGGGAGACTTGCATGTCGGCACCAAACTCGCCGCGAGCGACCGGGCGGGTGAGGGCCGTGGAGGCGAGGGCGAGGAATTTTTCGTAGAGCGGAACGGCGACATCAGGGCGGGCGGCGTCGTTGAACGAAGGGCGCGCGCCCTTGCGCGTGCTGGCGATGAGGGTGAATTGGCTGACGACGAGGAGGCCGCCGGCGGTATCGCGGACGGAAAGGTTCATCTTGCCAGCGGTGTCGGGAAAGATGCGCAGGGAGACGATTTTTTCGATGAGCCACACGGCGTCAGCGTCGGTATCACCGTTCTGCACACCCAGGAGGACGAGGAGGCCGAGGCCGATTTCCCCGACGAGGGCACCGGCGACGCGGACGCGGGCCTCACTGACTCGCTGGATGACGGCGCGCATGAGGGCGATGGGGTGAAACTCCGGAGGGTTTTTGGTGCCGAACGAGGTAAGGGGAAAATAAGGACACCCGCCAAGCGGTGGAAGTCGCGAGCGGGTGGAGAGTGGTCGGGTGGCAGGCGTAAATCCTGCCCCCAATGAATGGAGCGGGGGCCGTAGTTACAGCATCGGGAGGTGGGGCTCGGTTTCGGCGTCGTAGTTGATCCCGGGGAGACCGAAGCCGAAGAGTTTTAGGAATTCGGTGCGGTAACCCGCGATGTCGGTTTCGGCGGCGAGGTTTTCGGTGGTGACGCCGGGCCAAATTTTGGCGACGGCGGCTTGGATCGCGGGGCGCATTTCCCAGTCGTCGACGCGGACGCGGCCGGATTCGTCGAAGGTGGGTTTGTGGCCGTTATACATCTGCGTGGCGAAGAGGCGTTGGATCTGTTCGACGCAACCTTCGTGGGTGCCGGCGGCTTTCATGATCTTGTAAAGTATCGAAATGTAGAGTGGCACGACGGGAATGGCGGAGCTCGCCTGCGTCACGAGGGCTTTGTTAACGGAGATGAAGGCGCGTCCGCCGCCGTTGAGTTTCAGGAGGGAATCGATGTGGCGGGCGGCGCGTTCGAGGTCATTTTTTGCGAGACCAATCGTGCCATTTTTGTAGATCGCCCAAGTGACTTCGGGTCCGATGTAGGAATAGGCGACTGACTGTGCGCCTGGGGCCAGGAGTTTGGCGTCGGAGAGAGCGTTCATCCACATTTCCCAATCCTCGCCGCCCATGACGGTGACGGTATCGGCGACTTCCTGTTCGTTGGCGGGCTCGATCGTGACGGTGCTGACGATGCCCTTGTCGGTGTCGACGGTCTTGTTGGTGTAGGAGACACCGACGGGTTTGAGGCAGGATTTGTGCACGACGCCGGTGGTCGGGTGAGTGCGACGAGGGGAGGCGAGGGAGTAGACGACGAGGTCGACTTGGCCAAGGTCGGTGCGGATGGCGGCGAGGGCCTGTTGCTTGATGTCGGCGGAGAAGGCGTCGCCGTTGAAATTCTTGGCGTAGAGGCCGGCGGCCCGGGCGGCCTGGGTAAAGGCGATCGTGTTATACCAACCGGGGGTGGCGGAACGTCCTTCCTCGGAGGGACGTTCGAAAAATACGCCGAGGGTGGCGGCACCGGAACCGAAGGCCGCGGTGATGCGGGAGGCCAAGCCGTAGCCGGTGGAGGAGCCGAGGACGAGGACGCGCTTCGGGCCGCCCGTGATCGGGCCTTGGGCCTGCACGTGGGCGATCCATTCTTGAACATGCGCAGCACAGCCTGCGGGGTGGGCCGTCACGCAAACGAAGCCGCGAACCTTGGGTTTAATAATCATGCGCGGGAGAGATTTCGCGGCGCGGGGGCGGAGAGCAAGCGGGGAGTTGCCGCAGGAGGATGGCGGGTTGAGCAGCGAGGGCGCGGGGCTCGATGACAGGAAAGGGAGGGCCGGGATAAACCCTGCCCCACGGCACTGAACCCTTACTTGCCGAGGAGCAAAAAGGGGCCGGCGGACTTCACGACGCCGCCTTTAACTTCCCGGGTGATGGCGTAGGCGGCGATATTCTGGATCGGCTGTCTCGACTTAATCTGATGTCGGCACGCCCCGGTCTCGGGATCGACGGTGAAGGTCCCGGCGTCCAAGGGATCCGCATACTGAGGATCGACGACCCAGAGTTGGTAGTCCTGATCGGTGGCGAGCGCGGGGAGTTTTTCAACTTGAAGCACACCCTCTTGCTTCGCGGGATTCCAGACGGCGAGGGCGAGGGCTTGCGGCGAGTTTTTCAACAGCGACGCGAGGGCGGTGATCTTGAGGTTGGCGAGATCGCCTTCACGTTTTAACTGGGCGGAGAGGTCGGCGGTCCGGGCCGTGAGCTTGTCAATACGCTGGGTGAACGCCGCGAGCTCTCTTTCGTGGAGCGAGCGTTGGCGCTGAGTCAGGATGCGTTCGGCTTCGAGCTGTTGAACGGCGCTCTGGAGAGCTAGGGCGTTGAAGGCCTGGGTGTCGCGCTGAAGCGCGGCGTCCGCGCGGTTGGAGACATAAAGCACGCCGAGCCAAGCCGCGGAGAGGGCGCAGCAGGCAGCGGCGGCCCAGCCAAACCAAGGCTGAAAGGCGAACGGGGAAAACGGAATCACCGGGGCCGGGGTGCGCTCCGACGAAGCCCTAACGGATGCCAGCACGCGAATCCGGAGGGAGGGTGGAGGCGTGGCGCTCGGGGCAAGGTGGGCGAGGGTGACGCTGGCTGCACGGAGTTCGCAGACGAGCGCTGCCAGTGCAGCATTGGTCGCGAGAGCGGACTCGAAGGCCGCGAGTTCGGTGCCGGCGAGCAAGTCGAAGGCATAGAGGGCCGCGAGTTCTTCGTGGGAGGCGTCGATCATAGCCGACGCGCGAGCGAGTCGCGGAGTTTGAGGAGGCCACGGCGGATACGTGCCTTCACGGTGCCGAGGGGTTCGGAGAGTTTTTCGGCAATTTGCTGCTGGGTGAGTCCGCTAAAGAAGGCGAGTTCGAGTGCGCGCTTTTGATCGGCGGGGAGGGTGGCGACCGCAGCGCGGACCGCAGTGGCTTCGTCGCCTAGGATGGCTTGGTCGGCGGCGGCGGTGCCGGAGTGGTCTTCGTCGTAACCGAGGTCGGCGGGAGCCGAGGCGGTGAGGAGTTCGGCGCGGCGGCGGCGCATCCGGACCCGGTCAATGGCACGATTGCGGACGAGCGTCAGGGCCCACGCGAAGGCCGTGCCGCGGTCGGCTTCGAACGAGGAAGCCTTTTCCCAGAGAGTGACGAAGGTATCGTGGACGATATCTTGGGCTTCGGTGGCGTCGCGAATGACGCGCAGGGCGGTGGCGTAGAGCGGGCCAGAAAAGCGGTCGTAGAGTTCGGCGAAGGCGGTCTTATCGCCCTGCGCGACGCGGCGGAGGAGGCGCGCGTCCTCCAGCTGGCGCTCGTCGGGAGGCGGGGTGGGAGCGGCGTTGCTCATGCGTCCGTGCGCCCGCAGGCGTGGGGCGTCGGCCGCCCGCGCCACCGCATAGGTGAACAGGTCGGGCAGAGGCGAGAGCAGGAGCGGCATTTCCGATTCATACGTGCGTCAGCGGCGAAAAGATGCAGGCGAGGAAGGAATGGCGAGGATTTTAGAGAATCGCCTGCCCAATCAGGCCGAGCACGATGAGGAGTGCGAGGGCGCCCAAGATTTGTTTTTCAAGCCGGGTAACGGGGAGTGGCATGGCCGGAGGGAGGCAGCGCGAGGGTGGGACGGAAGGTGGCGGACGGAGGGTCAGAGGCCCAGCGGACCGGTGCGGGAAAAGAACTGGGCGAGAAGGGGCTCGGCTCCGATGACGGACCACGGTGCATTGCTGGAGATGCGGACGAAGAGTTGGTCGCCATCGTGGCGGAAGCCGTAACGCCACGCAATGCGGAGGAGTTCGGTGGCGGAGTAGGGGTCGCGGTAAGCGATGGGGCGACCGGCGAAAAGATGCCAGAACCAGACGTGTTGGGGGAATTCGCCGCTCTGGAAGAGCCGGTATTCGGGGGCGGCGAGAGTGCGACCATCAGCGGTGAAGGGAGCGTTTTGGACCGGAGCGGGGCGGGCTTGCCAGCCAGATCCGGGCCAGCAGGCGTCCGGGGTGTGGGAGGCGACCGAGCTGACCGAGGCTTGGCCGGCGCGCCAGTAGGCGGCGTAGAGGGTCACTTGGATCGGCTGCCCGGTCGCGTGGCGCTTGAGGTAAGTGCGCTGCGCGAGGTGGTCGGTCTGAAGGAGATCAGCGAACTGATAGAGGTCGGTCGTGGTATCGACTTCCCAGCCCGGGACCGAGGCCGGGAGGACCGAGTAGAGGTTGGGGATGGGTGAATCCTTTTTTGCGGTGGAGCGAGTGTTGAGGACGAAGATGACGACCAGCGCGGCGGCGAGGGCGAGACCCGCAGAGAGAGCGAGCCGTTGGACGTTGAGCACGGGGGAGGCGGACGGGACGAAGGCGGGCGCGGGCGCGGCGGGGGAGGCGACCGTGGAGTGGCGCTCGCGGCGTTCGAGCAGGAGGGCCAGACTCGCGAGTAAAGCAGCGGTGAGGCCGAGCACGGCATAACCGGTGGCGTCGTGCCACTGGCCGGCGATGTCGACGCCGCGGTTGGCGAGGAGAGTCAACGTGAGTGAACGGATGAAGTTCATCGTCACGGCGAGCGGCACCGAGAGGCCGATGAGGAGCGCCCGCGCCCAAGGGCGGCGCACCAAGGTGGCGGAGAAAAACAGGCCGGCAAACACGCACGAGATGAGGCTGCGCACGCCGCTGCACGCTTCCTCAATGCCGACGCGGCCTTGAGCGAGCTCGATGACGTTGCCATGCCGGAGCGCGGCCACGCCGAGGAGGTGGAGAGCGCGGAGGACGTTTTCGCTGACCCACAATTGCAGGCTGAGCGTCAAGCGCGCGTAGGTGCCCGGCGGGATCGGCGCGCACAGCACCCAGAGCGCGAGGGCGATCCCGGCACTCCAATTGAGGGGGAAAAGTCGAACGCGTTCGCTGGCGAATTCCACTAGGCTGGCCCCGAGCAAAAGCACCAAGGCCACGGTGAGCATGAAGTTGACGACTGCGTGGGACCAGCCGACAGCGGCCGCATAAAGGCCGGCCGCAGCGAGCGAGAGGAGGGAGCCGAGCAAGAGCGTCGACAACGTGAAGGCGGACGCGTAGCCGGCGCGCAAGAAGCGGGGCGTGCCGGTGGAGCGGGCGTCGTGCAGCAGCAGCAAGAACACCACGGGCATAAAAAGGCCGTGGGAGAGATCAGGGTTCTGTTGCCAATGAGGCCACAGTCGCCAACTGACGAGCCCGACGGCGACGGCGAGAGCTGCGCCGAGGCACTTCACAAGCGGGGACGTCTGCCGGAGTGCGGCGGGTCGGAGCGGGGCGGCGGCGCTCATGATTTTCCGGGGGAAACGATAGAGGCCGGGCGGAGGGCGACGGGGTAACGTTCGATGAGGGCGTAGGTGACCTCGAGGGGGAGCGGGAGAATGGGGAGGAAACTGGTGATGCGTTTCTCGACAGTCTCGCCGCGGAAGAACGCGGCGACGGCGTTTAAGGAACTAAAGGGCGTGTTGGACGCTTGTTTGAGCCGTCCAGCGAACGTGCGGAGTTGGGCGTCGTTGCCGACGGCACCGGCGGTGCAGAGCAGGGAAAACCACACGCCGGCATTTTCCGTGGTGAGAGCGAAATCCGCCCGCTCGAGCCGGGTGCACAGTTTCGTGAACAGCGCCAAGTCCGGGTGGCGGATCAGGTGGGCGCAGAGAATCTTGATCCGGGGAGGGTTCAGTTGCGTGAGGACACGATCAAATTCGGCCTGGAGGAGGCGGGCGTTCTTGCTCGCCGCGTAGGCCTCAAGGCGAAGCGTGAGACCGGCTTCGTCGTCGATGCGACCCAGCGGCTGCGCCGCGAGCAGGTCGAGGGCGGCGAAGTGCTGGCCGAGGCCGATCAGGGCATTTATCTGGTAGAAACTGGTGAAAGAGGGCGAGCGGCCGGGCCACGTTTTTTCGAGGAGGGCGCGCGCTTCGGTATTGCGGCCGGAGCGCAGGAGCAGTTCAGCTTCGAGGACGCGATGCCAGAGCGCGGCGGACGGAGTCCGGTTGACGAGGATCTGGCGGAGCGGCGCATCATCGCCGGATTGGCGCGTAGTGAAGAGCAGGCAGCGGATCCAGACTTGGGCGCGGGCGGTGTCGGTGAGCAGCGCCGTGTGGGCGAGCGTCGCGGCGCGGCCAAAATCACCGCGTGACAGGAGCGCGCGGAACCACTCCTGCGAGGTGGCTCCGTGTTGGTCAGGGTGGTCCCGCAGGAGGCGCTCGAAAAAATCATCGGAGACGCGGGGCTGGCCCGCCTGGTAGTTCTTCGCGAGAAAGAGGCCCGCGGCGTAGTTGGTCGGGTCGAACTGGTAGGCGTTGTTGAGGTAAAGCAGCCCCTCGGAAGTCTGGCCGGCCGCGAACGCGCGGTTCGATTTTTCGACGAAGAACCAGCTCCGCGCCTGCGGGACCTTGTGCCAGAGAAATGGCAGGCCCACGTGAACGATGCTCACCGGGTAACCGATCGTGCGGAGAAAAATAAAAAAGGTGAGAACGCCGACCGCGTAGATCGCCGCAAGCGTGCCGCCGTAGTAGCCGATAAAGCGGCCCCAGAAGGGCCGCACATCCGCGGTGTTCGCGGAACAAACGAACCCGTCCTGACCCTCGACGAGGAGTGGGCAGACGCGGCGGAATCGCGCGGGCTGGTCCCAATGGAGACAGGCATCGCAGTGAGTCTCGAACGCGCGGCCGGAATCGCTGGGGCTTTGACAGGGACTGCGCGCGCGACCGCGGCGGAGCCGGAACAGGGACTTGCGCGTGTTCCAGTAGAGAAGGCCCCAAGTGAGGCGAAAAAGATCAGCGAACCAACCGAGCACGGGCGAAAGGTAGCGGCGGAAGAGGTGTCGGCAAACTGTTTTAGGTCGGCCGATGGTCGCGGACGGCACGCCGCTGCCGAGGTAAATTTAGTCCGGCGATTGCGTCACGGGCGCGCGGAGCCAGATACGGGTGAGAAAAGTGCAAACGACCGTGGCTGACGAAATGAACAGGGGAAGCGGTTCGGCTACACTTTCACTGCAAACAGCTCCGGGTGCATCGTGCCTTCGGCGACCTTGTTCACGGTGCCAGTCATGCTGATCGAAAAATTATCGCCGATTTCAATGCCGATTTGGCCGCCGGGCATGTGCACGGTCACGCTGCGATCGACGAGGCCGAGGCGGTGGGCGACGGCGGCAGAGGCGCTGCTGCTGCTGCCCGACGCGAGCGTGTAGCCGGCGCCGCGCTCCCAGATTTCAATTTGGATATTGGCGCGGTCGAGCACGCGGAGGAATTGGAC
>CAMBVX010000109.1 GCA_945871085.1 Opitutus sp. GAS368
ACTTCGCTCGCAAAAATCGCTCCCGCGGCGACTTCACACCGGCCGATCTCCTCGCCACACGCGCCCCTCACCTCAGCCCCAAAATCCTCCTCCTGCCCCCCATTCTCCTCGACGCCCATGTGGGTCAGGATCTGTCTGGAGCTCCCGAAACTTGGAACTGTGCGAATTCGCCAGCACGTTTTCACGGTGGGAAAGTGCGCGAGACGAGGGCGGAGACCGCGCGGCGATCACGGTCTTCCGCCACGTGCGAAGTGCAGTCGGTCGGCGCCTGCCGGGCTTCGCGCGTGCACCAATGGATGCGCAGGAGGTTGCCTCGGCAATTGAACATGCCGTGGGCGAAGCCGGGCTGAAGCCGGCACAGGCGGCGGGTATCGTCCTGCGTAACGCGTCGAGGCGGGCGTGCAGGCCGCTTTCGATCACCCAGTGGTTCATGTTGGTGGCCAACCATTGCCGCAGAGGGGAAATTATTCGGCGAGACGACCCGATCTCTTTCGAGAATCACCGTTTGCACTGAAAGGAGGTAAGGGGGGCTGCGAGAAGGCTTGGCTCCCTGAGCGTTTCGCAGGGCTCGTCCTCCACGTGAATCGCCTCCACGTGAATCGGGCTTTGAACTTTCCTCGTTCGACCCTCAACTGATCACCATGCCTGACTTTCGCGCCTACTGCACTCCACCGGTCGCCCAGACCGTTGAGATTGTCCTGTCACCCGCAGAGTCCCATCACCTCGTCGTCGTCAACCGCGCTCGCTGTGGCGATACGATCGTCGCCTTCGACGGGGACGGCACCGAGTGGATTTGCGACCTCACTTCGGCCCACAAGCACAACGCGATTCTCCGCGTTCGTTCGACGCGACGACGCCCCTCCCTTCCCTACGAGATCACCTTGGCCCAAGCCCTGCCGAAGGGAGGAACGATGGACGCTATCGTACGCAAGGCCACCGAGATGGGCGCGGCGCGAATCATCCCGCTCGAAAGCGAACGCACCCAAGTCCACCTCGACACTGATCGCTCTAACCGGAAAATTGACAAATGGCAGACCGCCGCGCTCGAGGCCGCCAAGCAATGCGGCAACGCGTTCGTCCCCGAAGTCCTGCCGATTCAACCCGCCACGGCGTTCATGGCGACCGCCCACGGCTACGATTTGAAACTGATCGCGAGCCTGCAGCCCGGCGCACGGTCGCTGAAGGCAACCCTCGCGGTGTTTGCGGCGGCGAACGGACGCGCGCCGAAAAAGGTTCTGTGGCTGATCGGGCCCGAGGGCGACTTCACGCCGGCGGAGATGAGCGGATCGCAAACCTACGGCTTCGCGCCGATCACGCTGGGCCCGCTCGTGCTCCGCTGCGAAACCGCCGCGATCTACGCGCTCAGCGTGCTGAGCTACGAACTGCAGAATCCCTAACGCGTCCGCCGGTGAGTCGCTCTCGGGCGCCATTGTCCTTGCCCGCGGTGCGGACGGTTCAAGCCTCCGTCGATGCATTTCACCTCCGCTCCACTGCTCTGCGTGCGCTTCGCTTCCGACCGCGGTTCGATGACGACTTCCGGCTACACGCATATTGCCTAAAAGTGGAAGCGCGGCACGCCCCTGGCGCGCAAAGACGATTTTTGAAGGACAAATCGGGGATGTCGGTGCCAGCGCCCGGCTGTCGGATCGCTTCGGTTTCCGCCGCGACTTGATTCGCCGAGGCATCACCTTTTACGCCGGAGATACGTAAATATTGGTCCGTCGCCGACCAGACGTTTCCCGCCGGGGCCTTTCCTATCCTCGAGTGGGACAAATTCCCCTCGATGAGGCGCAGCTTCGAGCAAATCTTCACGGTCAGCCCACGCACATCACTCTCGGGCGTAACCACGTTTGCCCACCACCTCATCGTCAACGAACTCGGTCACGTGCGCAGCCGGCTCTCGCTATTTGGTCACACGTGACGGCATCCGTTGAAAACGGGCACCACTGCCAGCACCGGAATTTGGCCAACTCTCGGTCGGGGCCATAGAGGAAGAGGCCGACGACGACGACATCCTGAATGTCACGCGCGCAAATGGCCGCGTTGCTGGAGGCGCAGAAGCACGACGTGCTCGTCTACGAAAACAACGCGGACGACCACGCCGACGCTGCGGACAACAAGCAACAGGCGCTCATGGGCGCGCTCGCGTGTGCGTTTCTTTGGCGGCAGCTGAAGTAGTCGGCCGACCGGCGCTTCCACAGGGCGAACCGGCACGCGGCCTAACGGGCGTGCCCGCTCCTCACCACTCTAACAAGCCGCCCGCAAACGTGAGCCCCGCACCGACACTGCAAAAAATAATTTTGTCTCCATCGGTAAAAATCCCCTCCTCTGCCGCCCAGCCCAGAGCCATCGAGACGCTCGCCGCGCTCGTATTGCCGTATTTGCCGATCGTCACGACAAACTTGTCGTAAGGAATCCCGACCCGCTTGCTCACGGCTTTCAGGATTCGCTCGTTGGCCTGATGCGGTACGATCCACGCGATGTCTTCGGGCTTCAAGTTCTGCCGCGCCAGCGTCTGCTCGATCTGTTCTGCAAAGCCGATCACCGCGTGCTTGAACACCGAGGTCCCGTTCATCTGCAGATAGAAGTGCTCCTCGTGTCCGTCCTCCGCGACCGGCCATGGCATCCGGGCGCCGCCGCCCTTGCGTTGGATCGCCTCAAACTGGTCGGCATCGCCGCCCAAACCCATCCGGTGGAGCCGATGGCCACCCACCCCGTTCGTCAAAATGGCTGCGCCAGCACCATCGCCAAAGAGAAACGCCGTTTCATGGTCCTGCGGATTCGTGATCCGCGACAGAAGCTCCGCCGTCACGACGATCAGATTTCTTGCCGTGCCCGACAAAATAAAAGACCGCCCGACTTCGAGGGCATAGAGCCAACCCGAACACGCGGCATTCAGGTCGAAAGCCAACACGCGCGGGATCAGTAGTCGCCGCGCAAGATCGCTCGCCATCGCCGGCACCGGCTGATCTGGAATGAGCGTGGCCATGATAATCCCATCGATCTGTGCGGCCTTCATCCCGGCCTGGGTCAACGCGTGCTGCACCGCAACCACCGCGAGGTCGGTCGCGCTTTCGTCGTCCCCCGCGTAGCGTCGCTCCCGGATGCCGGTCAGCCGCACGATCTCGTCCTCCGTGCGATGGGGAAACGCCTTCAGAATTTCACTGTTGGCTTGGATTTTGGAGGGTGCCGCGTGACCCACGCCGGCAATACAAACGGTATCGGAAATCATGCGCTGTTGATTAGTAGAAAAGGACGCCCTACCCGCGGCGTCGACTCAAGACTTCCGCGCCGCGAGGTAACCGGCGACATCGTCACCCGACACGCGCCCACCGGGACCGGTGGCAGCGATGTCCGTGAGTTTCGTCGGATCGAGTCCGGCCTCTTGGGCAAGTTTGGTCGCCCGCGGCGTCCAGACCGGTGCCGCAGCCGATTTCGCAGACGTTGCGGCCACCGGTGTCACGCCACAGGCTACCTTAGACTCCAAATGGCGCAGGCTGGCATCATCCGTTTCGAGCCGCAGAAACAGCGCCCCCGATTGCAACACCTCACCCGGCTTGGCCGCTAGTGCGATCACGAGTCCGTCGGCCGGAGCTTCATATTCGAAAATCGACTTATCGCTCTCCAATTCCGCGATTTTCTGGCCCTTGGCGACACGGTCGCCAGGTTTGTTTTTGATCGTGATAACCGTGAGTTCGCTCACTGTCGCGCCCATCGAGGGCACCGGGACGTCGATGATAAAGTTAGCCATCAGAGATTTTATTGCTGCCGAGTGTGCGCCCCGCGGCGGCTTGGTCAAGGAGCGGCGCAGCCGTCCGCGGCGCAGTTATCCGCTGCCCGACTCTCGCCCGAGCGAAATTCCACCGCCGTCAGGCCCGCACGCTCTTCCAAACGGCGACACACGTCGCCAACAGCGCAGACAGATCCTTTAGTGCAATCATGTTCGGTCCATCACTGATCGCCTGGCTCGGATCGGGGTGGGTCTCGATGAAGAGTCCGTCCGCCCCGGCCGCGAGCGCGGCCTTCGCGAGTGGCGGCACAAATTCGCGCTGGCCGCTGCTCTTGCCGCCGCCAGCTCCCGGCAACTGCACGGCGTGAGTCGCATCGAAAATCGTCGGATAACCGTTCTGCGCCATGATCGTAAATGACCGCATATCCACCACCAGGTTTTGGTAACCAAACGTCGTGCCGCGCTCGGTTTGCCAAATCTCCTGCGCCGCGCCCTCGCGCAGTTTCGCCGTCACGTAAACCATTTCCTGGGGCGAAAGAAATTGTCCTTTCTTCACGTTGACCACCCTACCCGTCGCGGCCGCCGCGAGTAAAAGATCCGTCTGCCGACAGAGGAAGGCCGGGATCTGTATCACGTCACACACCTCGGCAACCGCCGATATTTGCGCCGTCTCGTGCACATCGGTCAGCACCGGAAACCCGTAATCCTGCTTGACCATTTGCAGCAGGAGCAACCCCGTTTTCATGCCCGTGCCGCGATCACCGGCCAGCGAAGTGCGGTTGGCTTTGTCGAACGATCCTTTGAACACGATGTTCAAATCCGGCTGCGTGCGGCGCACCCGCACGAGCGCTTCCGCCACAGTGCGACACACGCCCTCATTTTCCAACGAACACGGACCGGCGATGAGCAGGAGTTTTCGGGGATCGAAGATCATCACTTACTTTTTCTGCACGCGCTTGGGGGCCGTTTTGGTCTTCCGCTTCGTGCTAACTTTGGCCAACGCGCCGCCTTTTTTGTTTTTCATCGCCGCCGCGACAAATGCCGCGAAGAGCGGATGCGCTTTGTTCGGCTTCGATTGAAATTCCGGGTGGGCCTGTGTGCCGAGAAACCACGGATGCCCCTTGAGCTCCACGATCTCAACCAAGTTTAACCGCCGGTAGACCCCGCTCACAATCAAGCCGCCCCGCTGGAGTTGGTCGACATAGGCGTTGTTCACCTCGTAACGATGGCGGTGACGCTCCCGCACCGTGGTCGCACCATATGATTTATGGGCGAGGCTACCGGGCGTGATTTCGCATTCGTAGCTGCCCAGTCGCATCGTCGCACCTTTTTCGGTCACGCCTTGCTGCTCCTCCATCAGATTGATCACTGGATGCGGCGGCTTGGGATTAAACTCAATGCTGTTCGCGCCTTTCAGCTTGAGGACGTTGCGCGCGAACTCGATCACCGCGATTTGCAGTCCGAGACAGATTCCGTAGTAGGGAACTTTATTTTCCCGCGCATACTTCGCGGCAATGATTTTCCCTTCGGTGCCACGGTCGCCAAACCCACCCGGCACGAGGATGCCGTCGAGCCCGTGGAGCCGCGCGACCCCGTTTCTCTTTTCAAGATCTTCCGCGTCGATCCGGCGGACGTTGATCCTACAATTGTTCGCGATTCCGGCGTGCGTGATCGACTCGTAAACCGATTTGTAAGCGTCTTGGAGCTCGATGTATTTGCCGACGACGCCAATCGTCACCTCGTATTTAGGGGTCAGGATGCGCTCGACGATCCCGTCCCACATATTCGTCTCGGGCCAGGGATTTTTCAGTCCGAGCAGGTCGATCACGAGCTGATCCAGATTCTCCCTCTGCAACGCGAGCGGCAGTTGGTAGATCGAATGATCGACGTCACGGCACTCGACCACCGCCGACACCGGCACGTTGCAGAACATCGAAAGCTTTCGCCGCAAGTCAGCATCGAGTGGATGGTCCGTGCGGCAAACGAGCACGTCGGGCTGGATACCGATCTCCCGTAGCTTGGCGACCGACTGCTGCGTGGGCTTCGTCTTGAGTTCACCCGCCGCCTTGAGAAACGGCACCAGTGTCACGTGGATAAAAACGACATCCTGCGGTCCGACTTCGAGGGCGAACTGCCGCATCGCCTCCAGAAAGGGCATCCCTTCGATGTCGCCGGTCGTGCCGCCAATTTCGGTGATCAACACATCCGCGCCCGTGCCGCCAGCGTAAATCCGTTTCTTAATTTCATTCGTGACGTGCGGGATCACCTGCACGGTTTGTCCGAGATATTCGCCGTCACGTTCCTTTTTGATTACGCTCTCATAAATTTGCCCGGACGAGAGCGAGTTGACGCGGGAAAGCTTACCGCTCGTGAACCGCTCGTAGTGCCCCAAATCGAGGTCCGTTTCGGCCCCGTCTTCCAGCACGTAAACCTCGCCGTGCTGCATGGGGCTCATCGTGCCTGGATCGACATTGAGATACGGATCAAATTTTTGAATGCGGACGACCAGCCCACGAATCTCCAGCAACGCGCCCAAGGACGCTGCCGTAAGACCCTTGCCCAATGATGAAACGACCCCACCCGTGACGAAAATGTATTTCACGGGTGCCAACGCTGACGCCCCGTGTTTAGACCGCGCAAGACAAAGTTGAAAAATCTCGCACCCGCCTAGCGAAACACCAGCCACGCCGCTGTCCCCAGCCCGATGATCAAGACGGCAAACAGCAGCAACCACAACGTCCACTTGAGCAACTTCATCATCACCCAAATCGCCGCCGCCAAAACGATGGTCACACACGCGACGACGACCCACCGCGGATAGTCCGCGAGCGAGTCGAGCATCGTGGACGCGGACAATTTACTGAGCAACGCGAGCAACACGGGCCCACGAAGTCCCGACGGCGGCACTTCTCCAAGCAAAATGATTTGCCCCCCGTCACCGGCACGGCCCTGCTCGCCCCTCGTGCAATCCAAACCACAACTTCTCGCCTGGCTCACCTGTGACGGCGTCCATATCGACCCCGGCTCCGGCAAACACACTATTCTGGGTATTTTCTCCAACATTCAGGCGCGGCAATTCCCCGTCACGCATCCGTTCATGATTTGGTTCATGACGATCAGTGACGTCTCTCCCGGGAAACACTCGTTGAAGATCTCGATGGGCCTCGAAGGCACCGCTCCGCAGCAACTCCTCGAACGTCCTTTCGAATCTCAAAGCCCCGTCCACCGCATCAATCTTATCAACGAAATCCGCAACCTCTCCTTCCCCGGCGCCGGCGAATACGAGTTACTCGTCGAGATTGACGACGAACTCCTCCTCGCCACGAGCCTCACGGTTTCAGGCTAACCTTTCCCTCATCCACGTACCGCGCGCCTCCCGCTGCTTAAACACGAGTTATTTGTCCGCCCTGCCCATGTCCTCCTCCGCTTCCGCTGCCACGCAACCCTCCTTCGACCTCGTCGGCGTCGGCGCTCCGATCATGGACCTCGTCGCCACGGTGCCTGAATCCTTTCTCGCCCACACGGCCGGCGAGAAGGGCGGGTCCGTTAACATCTCGCCAGAGGAAATCGCGCGTCTGATCACCCTCCTCCCCTCGCCTCCGGCGCCCGCTCCCGGCGGCTCCGCCGCGAATACCACCTTTAACGCCGCTCGCCTCGGCCTGCGCACGACGTTTGTCGGCAAACTCGGTGGCGATGACACCGCCCGCGCCTATCGTGCGCGTTTTACATCGGGCGGTGTCGACACCCAGCGCTACAAACACAGCCCGCTCCCCAACGCGCGCTGCCTCATTCTCACCACTCCCGATGCGCAACGCACCATGCGCACCGAACTCGGCGCGGTGTTTTCATTTTCGCCCGACGAGGTCTCCGCAGCCGATTTCACCGGCTGCCGCCTCGCCCACATCGAAGGCTACATTGTTTTTAACCGTCCGCTCGCCGACGCCGTGCTGGCCGCTGCCCGCGCCGCCGGCTGTAAGATCAGCCTCGATGTCGCCTCGTTCGAAATTGTCCGCCTGGCCCGTGACTGGCTGCTGGGCCAACTCCAGACCGGCCTCGACCTCGTCGTCGCCAACGAAGACGAAATCCGCGAACTGTTTCCCGATCTGCCGGCCAAAACTCCCGAAGATTATGCGGCGCACGCGAGCCGGCTCGCCAGTTTCGGCGGCACCGCGGCGGTTAAACTCGGCAAAGACGGCGCGTGGATCGCACGCGGCACGGAACTTCATCGCATCGCTCCCGTCGCGATTTCAGACGCCATCGATTCCAACGGTGCCGGCGATGCGTGGGCCGCCGGATTTCTCGCCGCCTATCTTCGCGGATTGCCGTTACCCGCATGCGGGACCGTCGCCTCGATCCTCGGCGCCGAGACGGTGCGGCACATGGGCCCGGTTATTCCCGACCATCATTGGGACGTCATCGCCACGCAGGCCCAGCAGATCCTTACTGCGACCACGCGTTGAGCCTGGCGGCTCTGAGTCATCGCCACGCCTGATGCCGCCCCACGCGATCACGGCCGTCTGATGCTATTTTTTCAGGAGGAACCCAACGGCGAGATGGGAAACGCGTGAAAATAGTCACAACGGCGGCCCGCGAAGATTTTTCGGCTCCCGCACGCTTGCCAAACCTACCCGCATGATCCGCGGGCGGCCCATCCGTTACTTCGCCGCCTTGAGGTCCTTTAGCACTCGCACCAGCTCCCTTTCCAACTGGCTCTCGGATTCAACCTTCAATGTGCGGCGCGCCCGCTCGACGGCGCGCACGGCCTCCACCGGTTGCTGCAACCGCATCAGATGCTCGGCAAACACGACGACCACTTGGTCAAAGAAACTGATGCCGGCACCGCGGCCAAAATTATCCAGCAGCGAATTGTAGGTGCTGATTTGCTGCGGTAACGGTTGCGTGGCGAACGCGCGCAACAACGTTTCGCGTGACTGTTGCACGCTGAGATCGGAACGCGCGCCCTGATTCTTGCTGACGATGCGCTGCAACTCCGCGTCCGCTAGACTTGTTTGTCCGCGCGCGCGCAGGCTCGCAGCCGTGCGACTGATATAGAGCGCTTCCAAATCCGGGTTTCGTTGAAAGGCAATCACCGCTTCCCGCATGACCGCCTCCAGGGTCTTCGCATCTCGCCCGAGCTTCTGACCCGCTGCGATGAGCGTATCCCACGCGGGCTGATTGCGCCGTTCGAAATTCACCGCCTTGCGCGCCGCGGCCGCCGCCATCGCCGCATCGCCGGCCGCGAGGCAGTCCGCCGCAACTTCCGCATGGACCCGCGATTGCCGAAACGACGGTAGGTCGCGAAACCGCTCCGACAGAAAGTGCAGTTCATGGTCGGAGAATTCCCGCCACGTCTGCGGGTCACGTGCGAACCCGGTGACAAAGCACTGCTCGGCGTAACGCCCCGCGTCGAGCTGCCACTTCTGGTTGCCATCAAGAAAACCAAACCAAGCGTGCCGTCCATCTTTTCCCGCGCCATGAAACAGGAGCGTCGGCACACACCGGGACTTCCCGACCTGCGTCGCGAAATAGGCTTGGTCACAGCAGATTCCACCGGCCGCCAAAATGTCGGCCAACCGGTAGGTGCGGCCCATCCAATGCGGATTGTTGTTGGCCACGCGGTCCGTGCGATACCGCACCATGGTGTAGGCGCGCGCGAGTTGGCTCAACGGATAGTCCGCCATTTTCTCCGCCCATTCCAGCTCGGCAAACGGCGCCGCCGCATCCACCACAAACTTCAGCTCCGCTGCTCCCAGACGCGTGAGCTTGTGATAGCCGTGCCCCAGCTGGTCCTGCTTGATCCACCACGCGAACGCCTCCGCCGGAGCCGGCAGCTTGCGGGGCAAGGCCGTCGCCGACACCTGCCCGTGGGGCCAGTCCGGTGGCGGCGGGACGTCAAATACGACGGCGATGGCGAGCGCGAGGTTGGCGTAGGTTTTGAACCGAGCCGGATCAGCGCGATACAACGTATCCATGATCTGCAGCACCTGGGGGATGAAATCTACCGGTGAAAGCAGATCAAAAAAATCCGCCGAAAAAATCGCGTTACCCAACAGCCAAGCCTGCAAGCCCGGCGAGACGGCCAGGCCGACCGACACCCCACGCGTGGCAAAACGCGTGGGCATATTGCGGTGGGCAACTTTCGCCGACTCCACGGCCGCCATCCACCGTGGCACGAAGGTGGCCTCCGTTTCACTCCAGAGCGCCGCCCAGCGATAAACATTAAACCATGCCTCGGCCGCCGCGAGCTTGTCTCGCTCGTAGGCTCCGAGTGCCGCCGCCCGCAGCGCCGCGACGTGGGGTGCCCAACCGTCGCGCTGGGCCGCCGCGTGAATCGACGCTAGCCGGACAGGACTCGGCAACTGGACGAACTCCGACTCGGGAAGAACCGCCGGCTGAGCCGCGAGCTGGGCACCCAGCCCGCCCAGCCATAGCAAGAATCCGCGCGCGAGTCTCATTCTGCAAGGTTG
Source organism: Opitutus sp. GAS368 (assembly GCA_945871085.1). GTDB lineage: Bacteria > Verrucomicrobiota > Verrucomicrobiia > Opitutales > Opitutaceae > GAS368. Next base: position 10,198 of record CAMBVX010000109.1, read on the forward strand.
GTCACCGTCTCTCCTCGTGGGAATGAAAAACCCCGGCCCGTTTTATTCGGGGCCGGGGTTTTCGTTAGGCGGCGGTTGGCCGCTTTTTTTAGGGCGCCACGCCGGTGTCGGCGGTAGGCGTCTTTTGTTTGAAAATCAGCTTCTCTCCGTCGCGGTCGACCGTGCACGGTTCACCATCCTTAACTTCTCCGCGCAGCAAGGCCTCGGCGAGGGGATCTTCCAGGTAGTGCTCGACCGCCCGGCGCAACGGCCGGGCCCCGTATTTTTCGTCGTAGCCTTTTTCAATCAGGAGATCTTTTGCCCCTTGGGAAAACTCCAAGGCGATTTTACGTTCCTTGAGCCGCTTGGCGAACTGCGTGATCTCGAGTTCGACGATCTTGATTAGGTCCGCCTTGTCCAGCGGCCTGAAGAAAATGATGTCCGAAATACGGTTGAGGAACTCGGGCTTGAAGACCCGTTTCGCTTCTTCGAGCACTTTCTCGCGCATCTTCTCGGCGTCGTTGAAACTCGACCCCGCGGCCGCAAAACCCATCGACGTCTGCCGCTGGAGCAGCTGCGCCCCGACGTTTGACGTCATAATGATGATCGTGTTTCTGAAATCCACGACGCGACCGAGCGAGTCGGTCAGGCGTCCGTCTTCCATGATCTGCAAGAGGAGTTGCAGCGCATCCGGGTGAGCCTTCTCGATTTCGTCGAAGAGGATCACCGCATAGGGCTTGCGCCGCACGGCCTCGGTCAACTGACCACCTTCCTCGTACCCGACATAGCCCGGAGGCGAGCCCACGAGTCGCGAGACCGCAAATTTTTCCATATACTCGCTCATGTCGATCTGGATGAGCGCGTCCTGATTGCCGAACATTTGCAGCGCGAGCTGTTTCGCGAGCATCGTCTTGCCGACGCCCGTCGGACCGACAAACAGAAACGACCCGATCGGCCGCCGCGGATCCTTGAGGTCGGCGCGTGAACGACGGAGTGCACGGGCCACCGAAACGGCCGCAATATCCTGTCCGATCACGGCCTTTTGGAGTTCGAACTCCATCGTGAGTAGCTTCTCGTTTTCCTTTTTCTCCATCCGCGAGAGCGGAATACCGGTCCAATCAGCCACGACCTGCATCATCAGGTCTTCGTCAATGGCGATCCGCTTCTCATCGCGCGTTTTCTTCCACTGTTCCGTAATTTGCTCCTGCTTCGTGCGGAGCTGCTTTTCTTGGTCGCGGAACTTCGCCGCCTCTTCGAAGTGCTGTTCGGCGATCGCCTTTTCCTTTTGTCCGCAGATCGCCTCGATCTCTTTCGTAAGATTTTCCACGTCGGGCGGACGCACGAGGGCACCAATACGCGCCCGGGAGCCGGCCTCATCCATGACATCGATGGCCTTGTCAGGGAGAAAACGACCGGTGATGTAGCGGTCGGAGAGCTTGGCCGCCGCTTCGAGGGACTTGTCGCTAAAGGTCGCCTTGTGGTGGTCCTCATACTTCGAACGGATGCCCTTGAGGATGAGAATGGTGTCTTCGACCGAAGGAGCTTCCACCTTCACAGACTGAAAGCGGCGGTCGAGGGCCGAATCCTTCTCAATGTATTTCCGGTATTCGTTGAGCGTGGTCGCGCCGACGCACTGCAACTCACCGCGCGAAAGCGCAGGTTTGAAAATATTGGAGGCGTCCATGGCACCCTCGGCGGCACCGGCACCGACGATGGTGTGGAGCTCGTCAATGAAGAGGATGATATTTTTCGCGCGCTTGATCTCATCCATGACGGCCTTGATGCGCTCTTCGAACTGGCCGCGGTATTTCGTGCCGGCGACCATCAGGGCGAGGTCGAGCGTGATGACCTTTTTCTCGGCGAGGATTTCCGGGACGTTGCCGCTGACAATTTCCTGCGCGAGGCCCTCGACCAACGCGGTCTTGCCGACGCCCGCCTCTCCGATGAGGACGGGATTGTTCTTCGTGCGGCGGCACAGGATCTGGATAACGCGCCGGATTTCGTTCTTACGACCGATGACCGGGTCCATCTCGCCCTTGCGTGCCAGTTCCGTGAGATCACGACCGAACGCCTTCAGTGCCGGGGTCTTCACTTCTTTCTTATCCTCGGCCTGGCCGGCCGGGCGCTGCGGGCTGCCAGCGGCGGCTTCTTCAGCGGGACCTTCGGCCCCTTGGCTGCCCGAAAACTGGGGATCGAGCTCGCGGAGGATTTCGTTACGCGTGCGCTCGATGTCGATGTCTAGGGACTTCAGGACGCGGGCGGCGACGCCTTCGCCTTCGCGGAGAAGCCCGAGCAAAATATGCTCCGTGCCAACATACGAGTGGTTGAGCGTTTTCGCTTCCTTGCCGGCGAGGGCGAGCACCTTCTTCACGCGCGGCGTGTAGGGGATGCTGCTCTGGGTTTTCGTTTCTTGTCCGGTGCCGACTTGTTTCTCCACGGCGTTGCGAACGGTCTCGAGATCGAGACCCATTTTCTGGAGAACGCTCACGGCGACACCCTGCCCCAGCTTGATCAGCCCCAGCAAAATGTGCTCGGTGCCGACGTAGTTATGGTGGAAGCGGTCGGCTTCCTTGCGGGCGAGCGCGAGCACCTGTTGGGCTCGCGGCGTGAAGTTATTCATCGGTTCCTGGGACATATATTTGGGTCTGAGGGCGATTTAGTTTTTACTGTTGGTGCTGAAAGAAAATTCCGGACGAACAAAATTGGCAAACTCGGAGCGTAGTCGCGCCGCACGTAACAAATCACGCTGCGCCGGATCGTACTCACCTTTTTGGGCGTGTTGCAGATGGCCGGGTTGGGCTTCGATGAACAAGCGATCGATCACGCTGCGGCTCGCGTCGGGAAACACCGCGAGATCGATGCCGAGGCGGATGAGGGACAGGAGATTCATCGCCTCGCCCGAGCTCAGGAGATGGGAGTTTTGCAAAATCCCAAAGGCCCGGCCGACCTTGTCGAAAAGTTTCCCCGCGTCCGCCTCAAGGAGTTTTTCGCGGGCGTTGAGCTCGTGCTCAATGATCGACTGGAGCACGGTGTGAAGTCGCTTGATAATTTCCCCTTCAGACTCACCGAGCGTCGTCTGGTTGGAAATCTGGAAAATACTGCCGCTGGCATCAGATCCTTCGCCAAACAAACCGCGCACCACCATGCCAAGTTGGTTCACGGCGCGGACAACTTTTTCCATCTGGTTTGAGATGACGAGGGCCGGAAGATGCATCATCGCCGAGGCGCGCATGGCCGTGCCGAGATTGGTCGGACAGGCGGTGAGGTACCCCAAGGTCGGCGTGAACGCGTAGTCGAGGTGATCCTCCAAGGCGGAATCCAGCTCAGTGATCGCGTTCCAAGCCTTCTTCAGCTGGAACCCGGAACGGAGCACCTGAATCCGCAGGTGGTCCTCTTCGTTGACCATCACCGAAAAAGCTTGGTCCTTGCTGATCACGACGCCCGCGCCACCTTTCGCGCCGCTGAGTTCGCGGCTGATCAAGTGGCGCTCGACGAGGATTTGTTTCTCGAGGTCGCTGAGCTCGCCCACCGTGATATTGAGCGAACGCTTCATCGGCGAGGTCGCGGTGACGGCCTCGCGACAAATCCTGAGAATCTCCTCGCGCTGGGCGGGTTTGGCCCAGCCGGGAAAAGCCGTGCCCGAGAGATTCCGCGCGAGGCGAATCCGCGTCATCAACACAATAGCGGTTTTGCTGCTGGCGGCGTCCGTCAACTCGGAGGGGCTGTCGATGAGCGATGCAATAGTCATGGACTCAACGCGCGGACTTCGGGTTGGACGGGATGGTTTGTTTGACTTGGCTGATTTCATCGCGGGCACGGGCAGCATCTTCATAACGCTCGGATTTGATCGCTTCCGTGAGATCGAGTTCGAGTTTCGTCAGACGGTCGTAAATGGATTTACGCTCCAAGGCGCGTTGCGGAATTTTTCCGGTATGCGTCGTGCCCTTGTGCATATTGTCGAGCATCGGCTCGACCAAGCCCTTGAACGCCTCGTAGCAGGTCGGGCAACCGAACCGACCATGTTTCTTGAAATCGTTCGGCGTGAATCCGCATTGCTCGCAACGGACGCTCGCCGTGGATGCTTCCGGGTTGAGCGAGGCTTTTAGCAAGAGATCGGCGAGCGAAAACCCACTGGGATCGGTCACCCCTTTCGCCTGCGCGCAGCTCTCACACAAATCCACTTTGTGCACCTTATTGTTCACAATTTGGGTAAGGTGGACCGTCGCGGGTTTGGCGCAGAGATCACATTTGAGCGGGTTGGCCATGAAAATTTTTAGTGGTTCTGCACGCACCATGCCACAGAGGCTCTCGCTGGCAAGTGCGCGCACATAGTCCGTGACTGTGCGTCGCGCCGTCGCAAGCCCGAGTGCCACGAGTGCAATCGTGTCACTCCGGCAAAACTTAAGCGGAGAAGGAAACGGTTCGGCGACTGGCCGTAAGCCCCCACAACGTACGAACTCAAATCCGCTCGCCTTCGACGAGGACGCGTTGACGGAATGAGGTCAGCACCCGCTGGGTAATGGGCCCCGGCTTGCCGGTCCCAATTTCGCGACCATCGAGCTTCACGACGGGAATGACTTCGGCCCCCGTGCCGGTCAGGAAACACTCATCGGCGCACCAGATATCATACCGCGTCATATTGACCTCCTGAATGGGCACGCCGATCTCCTGCGCGATATCGAAGATCGTCCCGCGGGTGATGCCTTTCAGCGCTCCCTGGGACGCGGACGGCGTGTAAATAGTGCCTTTATGAATAGTAAACACGTTGTCCGCCGTGCACTCGGCGACGTAGCCCTGATCATTCAGCATGATGGCCTCCAGTGCCCCAAACTGCCGTGCCTCGATCTTGCCCAGAATATTGTTCAAGTAATTCAACGACTTGATCGTCGGCGGCAGGGCGGCCGAGTTGATCCGGCGCGTAGGCACCGTCACAATCGACAAACCGTTGTCGTAATGCTCCTGCGGGTAGAGTGAAATTTTGCTCGCGATGATAAACACCGTGGGCTTCGGGCAGGTCCAGGGCGCGAGGCCGAGGTCGCCGACACCTCGTGTGACCACCAACCGGATGTAGGCGTCAGTCAGCCCATTCTGCCGACAGGTTTCAGCCGTCGCCCAAGCCAGTTCCTTCCGCGTCAGCGGCAGGTTCAAAAGGATGGCCTTCGCCGAGTATTCCAACCGCTCCAAGTGCTCATCCAAACGGAAGATGTTTCTTCCATACAGCCGGATGCCCTCGAACACGCCGTCGCCGTAAAGCAGGCCATGGTCAAACACGGACACCTTTGCCTCGGCGTCATCGACGAACTTGCCATCCAGATAGATCTTCATCGTCGCGAGCCTAGGGCGGTGGAAAAAGTTTTGTCGAGCCCTGCGCAGGGAAATTCTGCTTGTGCTCGCGATTTTTCACCGAAACTGTCGCGCCGCTTCTGCGTCTCTCTCCTTTCCCCTTTCAATAAAACATGCGCAAATCACCCCGTTCGTTCACCTCAGCGTTCACGCTGATCGAGTTGCTGACCGTTATCGCAATCATCGGCATTTTGGCTGCTATCATTATCCCGACCGTCGGCGCCGTCCGCGAAAAGGCCCAACGTGCCGTCGACGGAAACAACCTGCGCGAAATCATCAAAGCGGCGCAGATCTATGCCGGTGACAACAACGACCGCTTGCCCGATCCCCGGACGATTCCCGCAGCGACGATGACCAGCCCGACTCCCGCGCTGCTTTGGCCCGGCATTCTGGCCCGCAACAACATTTTGACCGACCCCACCTTCTACTATTCGAAGAGTGATCCATTTTTCCTCGGCGTCTACCCGGTTTCAATTATCAGCACGACCGATACGACGAAACGCCAGCTCGACACCACGATGACGACCGGCACCGGCAAAGCCCTAGCTTGGGAATTTGCCTCTGGCATCAAGATGAGTGACGGGGCTGCCATGCCGGTGGCTTGGACGCGTGGTCTCCAGACCAACGGCACGTGGGCCCTGAACAGCGGCACCTACAAAGATATCGGCGGTTACATCGGATTCCTCGGTGGCAATGTGGCCTTTTACCCCAATGCCGGCGCAAACGCCGCAGCCGGTATCTTTACCTCCAACAGCAGTGCCCGGAAGACCAATAATATCCAGCAGGCCATCCCAGTCGCCGGCTTTATCTACGGCACACCACCTAATGGACCCGGTGCCGGCACAATCCTCGGCCGTGCTACGGGCACGGCGGCGGCTCGCGGACCGTAATTTATTTCGATTCTCGTTTCTCCCGCCACCCGGTCGCCCGTGCGACCGGGTTTTTTATTTCCCCCTTCCCCCGCGTCCCTTCGCCCCCCACTCTCTGCGATCCGCTCCATGACGCCCTCCCTTCATTCCGCGCCCGTCCCACCCACGACCTACATCGTCGGCCACAAAAATCCCGATGCCGATGCCATCTGCTCGGCTATCGCCTACGCCGCTTTTAAGCAGGCGCGCGGCGAACGCGGCTACATCGCCGCCCGCTGTGGCAACTCTAACGCCCGGATCGATACCATTCTCGCGCGTTTCCACACGCCACTCCCCTACTACCTGAGCGACATCTTCCCTCGCGTGCGGGACCTCATGGCGACGGATGTGTTTTCCGTTTCTGAAAACGCCACCTGCGCCGAGGCCCTCGAACTGCTCGACCGCCACCACGTCCGCGTCCTTCCGGTCACCAGCTCGCGCAAAGGCGTGCCTGGCGTTGCCGGCGTTGTTTCTCTCGCGGCACTCGGCAGCATTTTTATCCCCCGCGTGAGCGAGCCTCGCGCCATGCGTCAGGTAAACACCTCGCTCGCCAATATCACCCGCGCCCTCAACGCCCGTGCCCTCCACGTCGTCGGCGACAAAAAAATCGAAGAGCTCTACATCCGCCTGGGCACCATGGATATTTCCTCCTTCTGGAGTGTCTCGATCCGGGAAAATATCCCCGCCAACAAGGCTATTGTCATCGTCGGCGACCGGCATGATATCCAACGGCGCTCCATCGAACTCGGCATCCGCGCGCTCGTCATTACAAGCAACCTCGAGCCCGACGACGATACCATCGAACTCGCCAAAGCCCGCGGCGTCAGCCTCATCGTCAGTCCTTACGATTCCGCCACCACCGCGTGGGTCGTGCGCACCGCCTCCACCATTGAACGCGTCATCGAACGTGATGTGCTCACCGTCGGTGCCGACGTGCGGATCGTCGATGTCCGCAAACGATTCTCGGCCGGCAACGCTCACGCGATCCCGGTGGTCTCCGACGACGGTGCGCTCCTCGGCATCATCACTAAGACCGATATTCTGAAGCCCGTTTCCACCCGCCTCGTGCTCGTTGACCACAATGAAATCACGCAAGCTGTGCCCGGCGCCGACGAAGTGCCGATCACAGAAATCATCGACCATCATCGCCTCGGCGCGCTCAACACCGCGCAGCCGATTCTCTTCATCAACGAACCGGTCGGCTCCACCTGCACGATCGTGGCCGACCTCTTTCGCCGCGAGGGCCTTCAGCCCTCACCCGACATCGCCGGCATTATGATGTCCGGCCTTATTTCCGACACGCTCCACTTGAATGGCCCGACCACCACCTCCAAGGATGCGATCATCCTCGCGTGGCTGGCCGAAATCGCCGGCGTTAATTCGAAGCAACTGGCCGACGAGATCTTCAACTCCGGCTCCGTGATTCTCGCCAACCCGCCGGAAAAAATCGTCCGCTCCGATTACAAAATCTACGAAGAAGAAGGCATCCGCTTCGCCGTTTCACAAGTCGAGGAGCTCGGCTTTGGTAATTTCTGGGACCACGCGAAACCCATCGCCGCCGCGCTCGGTGAACTCCGCGACGAGGAACACCTCGCCTTCGCCGCCCTGCTCGTCACCGACATCAATACCCAAAACTCGCTCCTCCTCGTCAAAGGTGACTCCACCCTCATCCAGCGGATTAGTTATGCACACGTGGAGCAGGATGAAATTTTTGATCTACCCGGCATCGTGAGCCGCAAGAAGCAGCTGATTCCCTACCTCTCGAGTCTCCTCAAAGAAATGGCCGCCGACGGCGTGCTGCCCGCCACCCGCAGCGCTGCCCCGTTCAAGAAAAAGAAGTAGCCCGACTTCCGCGATTGGAGGGTTTGAACCGGGCCAGTCGTTGATTGCTCGCGGAGGCACCCCCAAAGGTCGCCACGACAACGCCTGTGGCACCTGCGGGGCGGTGATGCCGGGAGGCGGCTGCGGCGGGAGTGGCAGGTTGAGGTGGTCGAGGAGGAGTTGCACGTCACGACTGGGTTCGGTGCGGCGCACGAGCAGAAGTTCGCGCCGTCGGTGGTCGGCACGACGACGTCGAGCATTTGCACGGTCGCGAGTTTTTCGAGAACCACGCGCGGTATCAGACCGCCGGTCACGGTGCGGAGTTGCTGGCGCAAGGTGATCGAGAGGCAAGAGGCGAGGAACGCGATGAACAGGT
>CAMBVX010000110.1 GCA_945871085.1 Opitutus sp. GAS368
GGTTTTGCGGGAAAGGAGCGACGGGGAGGGGGGCGGAAATGGCCCACGAAATGACTGAAAGAGACGTAAGAAAAATCAGGTGGAGGCGGGGCATGAGAGGACGAAGGGAGATGGCGTGAGCACTCGACGGAGTTAACCACAGAGGCACAGAGGCAGAGAGGGCGGAGCGAAAAATGGACTCATTGCGCGGGGAGGAGTTTTCGGTCGATGAGCCATTCGCGGAGGCGGGTGGGCCAGGCGCCGGCGGGAGACTTGTTCGATTCGCGGAGTCCGAAGCCGTGGCCGGCGCCAGCGTAGATGTGGAGTTCCGCAGGGACGCCGACGCGCTTGAAACGCAGATACACCTCGGCGAGGCCTTCGGAGATATCGGTGCGGTCGCCGTAGCCGGCGGCAAGGAAGACGGGCGGCGCGCCTTTTTCGGGGATGATCTGACCTGACTTGCCGGGGTAGATGAGTGCTTGAAAATCGGGTCGGGCGGATGGGCGGTCGATGGGATCGGCGGCGGTGGCGTCGGCGGGGGCGGCGCGCATGGCGGTGAATGCGACGACTTCGCCGCCGGCGGAGAAGCCGATCATACCGACGGTGGCGGGATTGATCGACCACTCGGCGGCGCGACTGCGAACGAGGCGGAGGGCGCGTTGGCCGTCGGCGACGGCGTCACGCTCGATGGTGTAGGGCTGGGGCGAGCCGGCGGGTGTGGCGTCGTCTTTGGCGAGGCGGTGTTTGAGGACGAAGGCGGCGATGCCTTGGCTAGCGAGCCACCGGGCGACGTTGTAGCCTTCGTGTTCCATCACGAGTTTTGAGTGGCCGCCGCCGGGAACGACGATGATCGCGCAGCCGGTGGCGAGGGCGGGCGGCGGAAGGTAAGCGGTGAGCGTGGGTTGGTGGATATTGGATACGTTGGAGCCGACGATTTTTTCGGGCTCGGTCTTGCGCGCTTCGGAGCCGGGGGCACCGTTGGGCCAGAGGAGAATGATGGCGCGGTCGGCGGATGCGGCGAAGGCCACGGGTAGAGCGAAGAAGGCGAGGCAGAGGAACGTTAACGGAGCATGGTTTTTCATGGTTGGGGGGAAGGAGTAACCGTTGACGGAGGCGGCCCGAAGTCCGGCCTACTTGGCAAGCTGGACGGCGTAGGTATGAGTGATGGCTTTTTGGCCGCCGCCGGGGTTGGTGTGGAAATTACCGGAGAAGATCAGCCACTTGCCGTCGCGGGTGAACGTGAGGTTGGGCTCGACGCCGGTTTCTTTGCTGTAGCTGTGATTCCCCATGTTCACGAGGCGTTCGGATTTGAGGACGCCGATCTCGATGAGGGGCTTTTGGTCGCGGAAGGAACTGCCGCGGACGGGCGACGGGTAGAAGGCATAGATCCATTGGCCGTTGCCGGGGGGATCGAGGCGCACGCCGTCGCCCGAGGCGGACGCCACACTGCCAGGGCCGCCACCGTCGCCGGCGAAGAATTTTCCGTCGGGCGAGACGTTATAGTGCACGGACCATTCTTCGCGTTTGAGATTATACCACGTGCGGTGGCCGGTGGTGAGGTCGACATTGGCGAGCCAGAAGACGGTGCTGCGCGGGGTCTGGAGGTCATACCAGACTTTTTTCCCGTCGGGACTGAAGAACTCGTGGCCCTCGATCTCCATGTTCATCGTGCGTTCGTGGAGGAGGCGGGCGGGAGAGCCATCGGCGCGGATGGTCCACGTGCGGTCGTTGAAGTGCCACGGGCCCTCGTGGCAGAAGAGGATTTGGAGCGGATCGGTGGGCGAGCATTGGAGGTGATTGGTCCAATCGTTCTCGCGGTGGATGACGCGGAAGGCGCCGGTTTTGACGTCGATGGTGTAAATCATTTTTGGTGTGCCGGCGGCCCATTGGGCTTCGAGCGTGCCACCGGCGCCGCCGGTCGGTGGCGTGCGCGGAATGGTCTGGCCGTCGGGATCGCGGGCGATGCCGACGAGCAGGGATTCGTCGCAGTTGAGGGCGTAAGCGGCGCCGCGGCCGAGGGCGACCTCGGGGAGTTTCAGGACGAGGCGTTCGGCGGGCGTGTCGAGGTGGAGGGCGACGATGGTGTTGTCGCGGCGGACGTAGGCTTCGCGGGTGCGCCACGCGGTGGCGATGGCACGGGTGTTGGGGGCGACGATCTCAAGCTTCGGCGGGGAAAGGCCGAGCGTGGTGAGGCTGACAGTGGCGAGATCGCTGACGCCCGGCGTCTCGGTGCGCGTGTGGATGATAAGTTTGTCTCCCTCGGGGGTGTAGCCGTTTTGGTGGAAGTAGAGGCTGGAGCCGCCTTGGTCGGGCGAGAGGCGGATGACGCGGTGGCCGGTGTCGGGATCGATCCAGTCGCGGGGGGGCGGGGCGGCGGCGGGAATGGAATCAGCGGCGACGGCGCGGAGGAAAAGACAGGAAAGATATGAAAGACGGGAGAGACGGGAAAGATCTGGAAGACGTGAGAGACACCGAAGACGGGAAAGAGCACGGAAGGGTGAGCGCATTGGGTGAGGGTTGCGCGCCTGACGCGGGACGTGGGTGGGCGATGCGAGACGGTTGGACGGACAGTTTGAGCGCGGGCGGAAGCGCGCCGTGTCACGGGCTGGGCTTCGTCGCGGCGGTGACGGTGAGGGCGTCGCAGGTGAGGGTGAGTTTGCCGGCGTCGGTCTGGGTGGTGGCGGGGCCGTGCGGGCCGACGGAGAGGGCGAAGGCCGTGAGGGCTTCGCCAAGGAGGGCGAGGTCGAATTCGCGCTCGGGGCCGTGGTAGAATTCGACGTCGAGGAAGCGGAGGTCGCCGGCTTGGCCGGCGGAGAGTTTGCCCGTGAGATCGCCGAGACGGGCGTGGGCGAGGGTGACGTGGAAGGTGAGCTCGCCGGCGGTGAGCGTGGCGTGGGTGGGCGAGGTGAGGGTGAGGGCGGCGTTTTTTGCGGCGGGGCCGCCGAGTTCGAAACGCAGGCGGAGGTCGCGGGCGCGGATTTTGGCCTGCTTCACTTTGTCGAGTGAGATATGGGTGTCGCCGCCGTTGGTGATGAGATTGACGGCCCCGACGACCAAGCCTTCGCGTTGGGTGCCGTGAAAGATGGCGGAGGAAAAATCGTAGTCGTTTTTCAGAAAGCGCAGTTGGAGGTAACCGGGCGCGGCGGCAGTGCCGAAGTGGGCGAGGAGGGGACGGCGCTGGTTCCACAGGTCGCCATGGTTGATCGAGCCGAGGGCAAACGCCGGATGAAGGTAGGTCGTGCCAACGGTGTGCGAACGCTGGATAAAGGTCTCGGTGACGGTGCGGGGGGTGGTGAGTGAGGTGAAGAGCGGTGCGAGGTCGGGCGGGCAGTGGACGGGCAGGCGGAGTTCTTCGCGGTCGGGGGCGTCGACGCCGAAATCGACGCGACCGGCGGTGGCGCGTTGGATGAGGGCCAGCGTGCCGTGGGAGTAAAGCGAACGGTAGGCGCGGCTGTGCGGGCCGGCCCACTGGCGGGTGGGCGCGTGGAAGTGCGTGGCGATTTCCTGCCAGGTGTGGCGGAGGAGATCGTCGATGAGCGGTTGCGCGGAGGGCGTGCGGACGTGGGCCTTGAGGCGCGAGAGTTCGAGGAGGGCGATGATCGTGTAGGTGGGGCTGTTGTATTCTTCGAAGGTGCCATTGTCGCGAGTGTAGGCGTGAAAGCGCGCGAGGCGCTCGAGCCCGTAGGTGCGAGACTCGTCGTTCGACAGGAGTTCGCCGGCGACGAGCGTGACGTAGGTGCCCATGATCGCGATATTGGTGTAGCCGGGACCGACGTTGCGTTTTTTGATGGCGGCGCAAGCGCGGAGGATCGAGGTGTCGACGGCGGCGGCGAGGTCGGCGGGGAGGCGGGCGCGGTGGTCGCGGGCGACCTGGAGGAGCGAGACGCCGTTGAAGTCGGCCCAGTTAAAATCGGGCGGGCTCATTTTCGCGAGCGGCTCTTCGAGAAACCACGACCAGATGCCGTGCGTTTTGCTGACGGGATCGGAGTCTTGGAGCGCGATCACGCGGCGGAGAATGGCGCAGGCGCGGTCGAGATGCGCGGGTTTGCCGGTGTCGAGGAGGCCGACGGCGTAGGTAAACGCATCGCGGGTGGCGTGCACGAAGCCACCTTTGAGCGTGGTGTGGTAGCCGGGTGACGAGAACGGGCGCTTGAGCATTTGCTCCGTCGGGTCCCACTGCGCGTGGGGCGAGGCGAGGGCGCGTTCGAGCCGGGCGAGTTGCGCGGTGTCGGGAGGGGTCCACGCGGCGCGGGCGGAGAGCGCACCGCAGGTGAGGGCGACGGCGAGGACGAGGCGCAGACCGTGGTGCATACAGGGAGGGCCGGGATTATTTTTTCAGAGTCGGCGCGAGGTGGCCGGCGGCGACGGCTTCGCGGAGCATTTGCTCGATGGCTTCCCAGAGGACAGTGGAGCCGTCGGCGACCGGGGCGCTGCGGCCTTGGGCCTGGTCGTGGGTGACGTGATGCTTGCGCCAGCTGCCGCCCTCGGTGCGAGCGTTGAGGAGCATGGGTTGGAAGCGGTCGCAGGCGTGGGCGAATTTTGCCTCGGCGGTGGTGCGGGCTTCGAACTCGTCCCAGAGGGCGCGGAAGGAAAGTGATTGATCAGCGGGCAGGAGGCCGAAGATGCGGTCGGCGGCGCGGGCTTCGCGGTCGTGCTGGTTGACCATCGCGGCGGTGTCGTAGGCGAAGGTGTCGCCGGCGTCGATTTCCACGAGGTCGTGGATGAGGCCCATTTTGAGAACGCGAAGAACGTCGAGCTGCGGGATGTTGGCGTATTCGGCGAGGACGATGACACAGAGGCAGAAGGCCCAGGAGTGCTCGGCGTCGTTTTCGGGGCGGCGGCTCTGGGTGTTGATCGTCTGGCGGAAAATTTCCTTCAGCTTGTCGCACTCGGCGATGAAGGCGATTTGCTGGGCGAGGCGGGTGACCGGGTTGGCAGAGGGAGGAACCACGCAAGACACCCAAGTCACGAACGGCGGGCGGGGCAATGCCGGAGCGCAGTCGGGCGGCGGTGCGCGGCCGGTGGCGGAACCAGTGAGGGCGCCGGCGCCGTTTATTTCAGCAGGGGCGCCAGGAGGGGTGTCCACACGGCATAGCCGGCGGGGGTCAGGTGGAGTTTGTCGGCGACGTAGAGTTCGGCGCGGGGCAGTCCGTCGGGGCCGAGCATCGCTGGCCAGATGTCCAAAAAGGCGAGGCGCTTTGGGTCGGTGGCGCAGTCGGCGGCGACGAGGGCGTTGGCTTTGAGGCCTTTTTCGCGGATGTCCCAGCGTGAAGGGCTGGGCTTGATACCGATGAAGACAATCTTGGTGGCGGGGATTGCGGCGTGGATTTTCGTGCGGAAGGCTTTGAAGTCGGCGGCGACGGTCTCGGGGGACTTGCCGGCTTTGAGGTCGTTGTCGCCGGCGTAGACGACGACCGTGCGGGGTTGGTAGGGGAGGACGATACGGTCGGCGTAGGAGACGCTGTCGGCGAGCTCGGAGCCGCCGAAGCCGCGGTTGATCGTTGGCACTCCGGGAAAATCCCGGGCGAGGGACGTCCATTTTACGATGGAGGAACTGCCGATGAAGACGACGGCGTGGGCGGGGGGAGGCGTCGCCGCGTCGGCCTTGGTGAGTTTATCGATCGCGGCGGACCATTTTTCGGGCGCGGCGAACGCGGTGCCGATACCCGCGAAGGCGAGGGTGAACGCGAGCGCGAGGGGCCGGAGCCGGTTTTTCGACCCGGGCCGGGACGTGCTCGCGGGGATCATTTCGCCATGCTGACGGCAACGGCGGAGCCGGCGGGGGCGGAGCTCTCCCGTTCGATGTCATCGACCGATTTTGGCGTGAGGTGCTTCGTGAACTTCTCCATATAGAGGTAGAACACCGGAGTGATGTAGAGCGTGAGCATCTGCGAGACGACGAGTCCGCCGACGACGGCGAGGCCGAGGGTGCGGCGGGCATCGGCACCGGCGCCCCACCCGAGGGCGATGGGCAGGGTGCCGGCGAGGGCGGCGAGGGTGGTCATCATGATCGGACGGAAGCGCACGATGCAGGCCTCGAAGATGGCTTCCTCGGCGCCTTTGTGGCGGTTGCGTTTCGCATCGAGGGCGAAGTCGATCATCATGATCGCGTTTTTCTTCACGATACCGATCAGCATGATCAGGCCGACGTAGCCGTAAATGTTCAGCTCCTGTTTGAAGAGCACGAGCGTGACGAGCGCGCCGAAGGTCGCGGAGGGCAGGCCGGAGAGAATCGTCAGCGGGTGCACGAAGTCTTCGTAAAGGACGCCGAGCACAAGATAGATCACAAGGACGGCGAGGAGGAGCGTCCAACCGAGCCCGTTGAGCGAACTGGTGAAGGCGGCGGCGGTGCCTTGGAAGGTGCCGCTGATCGTCGGCGGCAAAATCTCGCGCGAAATGCGTTCGATCTCAGCGGTGGCCTCGCTGAGGGAAACTTCCGGGGTAAGGTTAAATGTGAGCGTGACGGCGGGGACCTGGCCCATGTGCGCGACGGTGAGGGGTCCGACGGTCGAGCTGACTTTCGAGACGGACTCGAGGGGGATCAGTTTACCCTCGCGATTGCGCAGGTAAAGGAAGGCGAGGGCGCTCGGGTCGCGCTGGTATTGTTTGTCGAGTTCCAGGATGACGGAGTATTGGTTGGTCGACGTATAAATGGTGGAGACCTGCCGGGAGCCGAAGGCACTGTAGAGGGTTTCTTCGACCTGTTGGGCGGTGAGGCCGAGCGAGGAGGCTTTGTCGCGATCGATGTCGATGATGATCTGTGGGCTCGTGATCTGCAGATCGGAGTTTACGTCGATGAGGCCGGGAATTTCTTTGACCCGCTCCAGGAGCAGCGGAGTCACGCGATAGAGTTCCTGCAGGTCCGTGCCGGAGAGGGTGTATTGGTAGACGGAACTGGAGCCGCGGCTGCCGAGGCGGATGCTGGGGGGGACTTGCGGAAAGACTTTCACGCCGGGAATGCCGGCCGTTTCGGCGCGCAACATCTGGGCGATGACGGTGGCGTTGGGGCGTTTGTCGCGGTCGATGAGACCGACATACATGCGGCCCGTATTGCCGCCGCCGCTGCCGCTGCGGCCGAACGAGCCCATCATGGCCGAGGTGTCGGCGACGTAGGGATTTTTTTTCACGGCCGCCATCACCGCGGTCTGGTGGCGGACCATGGATTCGAAGGAGACATCCTGGGCGGCTTCGATCGCGACACTGATGCGGCCGGTGTCTTCGGTCGGGATAAAGCCCTTGGGTACGAGATTGAGGAGCCAGAGCGTCAGGCCGACCATCGAGAATGCGACCAGCATGGTGACGAGGCGGTAGCGCAGGGAGATCCGCAGGGTCCGCTCGTAGAGACCGACGCTGGCTTGGAGGATGCGCTCGGTGGTCCGGTAGAACAGGCCGTGTTTAGCCGCATGGTCGACGGGCTTCAGGAAACGGCTGCACAGCATCGGTGTGAGCGTGAGCGAGACGAAACCGGAGACCAGAATCGCCGCGCTGATCGTGACGGCGAATTCGTAGAGCAGGCGTCCGAGGACGCCGCCCATAAAGAGCACCGGGATGAACACGGCTACGAGCGAAATGGTCATCGAGAGGATGGTGAATCCGATCTCACGGGAGCCTTTGAGGGCGGCGGCCATCGGGGTTTCGCCGAGTTCGATATGCCGGACAATATTTTCGAGCATCACGATCGCGTCGTCCACGACGAAGCCGACCGAGAGGGTGAGGGCGAGCAGCGAGATGTTGTCGATGCTGAAGCCGAAGAAATACATCACGGCAAAGGTGCCGAGGATGGCGATGGGCATCGCGATGCTGGGGATGATCGTCGCGGAGGCCGAGCGGAGGAACAGGAAGATCACGAGCACGACCAAGACGATGGCGAGCACGAGGGTGAACTTCACGTCGTGGACGGAGTCGCGGATGGCGAGCGATTTGTCGCTGAAGATCTCGAGGTTGACGGTGGCGGGCAGTTGGGCGCGGAAGGCGGGGAGCAGTTCCTTGATGCCGTCGACGACTTTGATCGTGTTGGTGCCGGGCTGGCGTTGGATCGACAGGGTGATCGTGCGCGTGGCTTTTTTGCCGGTGGCGAAGTCGGGGTCCTCGACGCCGTTGACGAACCGTTGGTCGAACCAGCTGTAGGATTTTTCGTTTTCGATCCCGTCGGTGACATTGGCGACGTCGGCGAGGCGGACGGCGGCGCCGTTGCGATAGCTGACGATGACCTTGCGGAAGCCCTCGGCGCTCTTGAGTTGGCCGGTGGCGATGAGCGTGGTGGCCTTGTGCGTGCCGTCGAGGGTGCCGGCGGGGAGGTTGACGTTGTTGGTGTCGAGGGCGGTGCGGACCTCGTCGATGCCGATGCCGCGGGCGGCGAGGGCGCGCGGATCGAGGCGGACGCGCACGGCGTATTTCTGGGCGCCGAAGACGTTGACCTGCGAGACGCCGTCGACGGTGGAAATGCGTTGGGCGAGGATGGTCTCGGCGTATTCGTTGACCTCGGAGAGCGACAGCGTCGAGGACGACAGGGAGAGGAGCAGCACCGAGTCCTCCGCGGGGTTCGATTTCCGAAACGACGGGGGATTGGGCATGTCGCGCGGCAGGCGGCGCTGCACGGCGGAGATGGCGGACTGGACGTCCTGCGCGGCGCCGTCGATGTTGCGGTCCAGGTTGAATTGGAGCGTGATCGAGGTGCTGCCGAGGGAACTGGTCGACGTCATCGAGTCGATGCCGGCGATGCTGGAGAACTGTTGTTCGAGCGGGGTGGCGACCGACGCGGCCATCGTTTCAGGACTCGCGCCGGGCAGGCTGGCGGAGACCGAGATGGTGGGAAAATCGACGTTGGGGAGCTCGCTGACTGGCAGCTTCTGATAAGCCATCCAACCGAAGAGGGTGACCGCGGCGGTGATGAGCGTCGTCATCACGGGCCGGCGGATGAAGTGTTCGGGGATGTTCATGAGGCCTTCTTCTCCTTGTCCGTCTTCTTGCCTTTGCCTTCGCCGCTTTTTCCTCCGCGACCGCCGCCGCCCGGGGCGGCAGCTTCCTTGATGTCGACCGGTTTACCGGGAATGACGCGGAGTTGTCCGTCGGTGACAACGGTCTCTCCGGCGGAGAGGCCTTTGCTAATCACGGCGTCAGCTTGGTAGAGGCGCTCGACGACTACAGGGCGGAGTTCGGCCGTTTTGTCTGATTTGACGACGTAAACGTATTGGCCGGTCTGGGAGGTTTGAATTGCGCTGCTGGGCACGGTGAGCACTTCGGGGGAGGCGAGGGTGACGGTAACGGTGGCAAACTGCCCCGGCCAGAGGCGCTGGGCGGTGTTGGGAAAGGTGCCTTTGAGCTTCAAGGTGCCGGTGGACGAATCGACTGTGTTGTCCATGAAGGTGAGATCGCCCTGTTCGGGCTTTTCTTCGAGGCCGGGCGGGACGACCGCGACGTTAAGGGTGCCGGTGGCGCGGTAGCGGACGACGGAACCGAAGTATTGTTGGGGCACGCCGAAGGTGACATAGATCGGGCTGACCTGATGGATGGTGACGAGGAGGCCGCCGGCTTCGTTGACGCGGACGAGATCGCCTTCGTGCACCGGGATGTTGCCGGTGCGACCGGCGAGCGGGGCGCGAATGGAACAGTATTCGAGTTGGAGCTTGGCGGTGGCGAGGCGCGACTCGTCGGACAGCACCTCGGATTCGAGACTGCGGGCGGTGTCGGAGATTTTTTCGAACTGTTCTTTGGACACCATTTGATCGGTGGTGAGCGAGCGATAGCGGGCCACCTGGGTGCGGGCGGTTTCGAGCTGGACCTTGGCCTTTTGAAGGTCGGCCTCGGCGGCGCGCAGCGCGTTTTCGAAGGGACGCGGATCGATTTCGAACAGCAGGTCGCCTGCCTTCACGGTCTGACCTTCCTTGATCACAATCTTTACGAGCGTGCCGGTGACCTGTGAGCGGACGGTGGTGGTGCGGATGGGTTCGACGGCACCGATGGCCTCGATCACCAGCGGGACGATTTTCGTTTGCGCTGGGCCGACATAAACTGGCGCCGCGCCGCCGCCGCCTTTTTTGCCTCCTCCGCCGCCGCCGCCAGCGGCCGGAGCTGCAGCTTTTTCGCCGCAGCCGGTCAGGGAGGCGAGCAGGGCGATTAGCGGAAGGAAGCGAGGGAGGGAGCCGCGAAGCAGGGCAGGGAAGCGAGGGGAACGGGAGGGCGGCGGGTGAATCATGAGGAGGGTGAAAAAGAAGCGACGAGTTCGGCGGGCGAAGGGCGTTCCGCGCAGCAGGACGGTTTCAAGTCGGCTAGGTTGCGGCGAAAGCCTGGGTGTTAATTGCGGCGCGAAATCTCATCCGGCAAGCCGCCTTTCGGGGAATTTTCCTCCGGCCGGCCCAAACGAAATCCTCGCCCGGTGGGCGCCCTCGTCATAGGCCAAACCTTTTCCTTGCTAGACGGGAGCGCCGACATTTCCCTTGGAGTCATTTTCTCCATGAAAGTCCTCGTCGCCGATAAGATCTCACCCAAAGGAGTCGCCTACCTGCGCCAGCAGCCGGGCATCGAAGTCATTGAGGCTTACGGCTCGTCTCCCGAGAAAATTTTGGAGCTGGTGAAGGACGTCCATGCGATTGCGGTGCGGTCGGAAACGAAGATCACGGCGGCGGTGTTCGCCGCGGCGCCCTTGCTGAAGGTCGTCGGCCGCGCCGGCGTCGGCGTGGACAATGTCGATGTCGAGGCCGCCACCGAGCGTGGCGTGATCGTGATGAACACGCCGTCGGGCAACACCATCGCGACGGCGGAGCTGACGTTTACCCATATCCTTTGTGGCGCCCGTCCCGTGCCCCAAGCCGCAGCCTCGATGAAGGCTGGCCAGTGGGATCGGAAGAACTTTTCCGGCATCGAACTTTTTAAGAAAACCCTCGGCGTGATCGGCCTCGGTCGCATCGGCGCCGAAGTCGCGAAACGCGCGCAGGCGTTCGGCATGAAGGTGCTCGCCTACGATCCTTATCTCGCGCCCAGCCGCGCCAAGGCCATGCAGGTCGAGGGCGTCACGCTCGACGAACTCCTCGCGCAGTCGGACTACATCACGGTGCACATGCCGATGACGGACGACACGCACCACATGATCGACGAGGCGGCGTTCGAGAAGTGCAAGAAGGGTCTCCGGATCTTCAACTGCGCCCGCGGCGGGATCATCAAGGAAACCGCTCTCATCGCTGCGCTCAAATCCGGCAAAGTTGCCGCCGCCGGCCTCGATGTCTTCGAGGAAGAGCCGCTCGCGAAGGACAGCGAACTCCGCACCCTGCCGAACGTCGTGCTCACGCCCCACCTCGGCGCTTCCACCACCGAGGCCCAGGAAGCGGTCGGCATAGAAGTTGCCGAGCAGATCGCCGATGTCCTCAACGGCGGCGTGATCCGCAATGCCGTCAACATGCCCTCGATGGACGCCAACGCCGTCAAGGTGCTCGGCCCGTCCATCGACCTCGGCGGCAAGCTCGGCACGCTCGTGCAACAGATCGCGCCGCCGCAGATCGCGACGCTCCGCATCACTTATTGGGGCAAGATCGTCGACCTCGACGTCAACGCCGTCACACGTGCGATTCAGCGCGGCTTCCTGCGCCGCATCAGCGGCGACTCGGTTAATTTCGTGAACGCCCCCGTCGCGCTCGAACGCCTCGGCGTGCGCGCCGAAATCGTAAAATCGACGGATGACTCCGGTTACTCGGAGCTCATCCGCGTCGAGGCGATCACGCCCGACAATACGGCCTACACGGCTTCGGGGACGTTTATCGGCAAGAGCAACCAGCCCCGCATCGTGAGCATCAATGGCCGCGAGGTCGAAGTCGCCGCCGAGGGCAAACTCCTCGTCCTCGAGAATCTCGATCAACCCGGCATGGTGGGCACGATCGGCACGATCCTCGGCCAAGACAAAGTGAACATCGCCGACATGTCCCTCTCGCGCCTTACGCCTGGCGGCACCGCCTATATGGTGGTGCGCGTCGACACCGAGCCGAGCGAGTCGGCGCGTGCGGTCATCAAGGGCCACGCCGCGATCAAGCTGGCGAAGTTTGTGCAGCTATGACGAACGGATCGAACGGTAGGAGCCCGCTTGCGGGCGATTCGGCGCTCCGCTCCATCGCGCCCAAGCGCGCGCCTAACCTAGTCGGACCATGATCGTGCCGCTGCTCATCGCCGTCGTGGTCGGGTATCTGTTGGGCGCACTGCCCTTCGGTTATCTCGTCGCGAAGGCGAAGGGCGTGAACATCTTTGAGGTCGGCAGCAAGAATCCGGGTGCGACGAATGTGCGCCGCGTGCTCGGGCACGGAGCCGGGAATCTGGTGCTGTTTCTGGATGCCGCCAAGGGCGCGTTGGCCGTGGGACTTTTCCCGTTGGTGCATCGAGTGGGCCCGCAATATTGTCCGTTCGATACCGACGGACTTTTGGTGCTAGAGATCACCGGGATCGTAGCGGCGATTCTCGGCCACAGTTTTTCCTGCTTCACCCGCTTCAAGGGCGGCAAGAGTGTCGCTACCGGCGCCGGCGGATTTCTCGTCTTGTTTCCGCTGGGCATGGGCATCGGCCTCGTGATCTTCGGTCTGACACTCGCAATTTCCCGCTACGTTTCTCTCGCCTCGATGCTAGCGGCCGCCGCGTTGCCATTCGCCGCCTTTGCTTTCAAGCAACCCTCGCCGGTCATCTCGATGTCAGCGATGGTCGCCGCCTTTGTGATCTATCGTCACCGCGCCAATCTCGCGCGGATCCGGGCTGGCACCGAAAGTAAAGTTGGCCAGAAAACGAACGACACACCCACTTCATGAGCGCACCCGCACCAACCACGATCAATATCGGCCTGTGCGGCTTCGGCACCGTCGGGCAGGGCGTCTGGAAACACCTCTCGGCCAACCGCGCCGAACTTGAGTCGCGCCTCGGCGTGAAGCTCAACCTTGCGCGTGCCGCCGTGCGCGACCTGAAGAAAACCCGCCCGGTGAAAGTGCCCGCGTCGAAGCTCACCGATGACCCTCTCGCCATTGCCAACGATCCCACGATCCACGTCGTGTGCGAACTCATGGGCGGCACCACGCTCGCCCGCAAAGTCACGCTCGCGGCGCTGCGGCACGGCAAGATCGTCATTTCCGCGAACAAGGCGCTCATCTGCGAACACGGCGCGGAGATCTTCGCGGCTGCTCGCGAACACGGTGGCCATTTCTTTTTCGAAGCATCGGTCGCCGGCGGCATCCCGATCATCAAGGCCCTTCGCGAAGGCCTCGTCGCGAATCGTTTCCCGCGGATTTACGGAATCCTGAACGGCACGTGTAACTACATTCTCACGCAAATGGAGGATCGCGACGCGCCCTACGCGAGCGTGCTCGCCGATGCGAAACGCCTCGGTTACGCCGAGGCCGATGAGTCGCTCGATGTCGACGGTTGGGACACCGCGCATAAGGCCAGCGTCCTCGCTTGGCTCGCGCACGGGGTCTGGGTTAAGACGGATCAAATGATCGTCGAGGGCATCTCGCGGATCACGCCGGCTGATTTCAAAAACGCCGCCACGCTCGGCTTTGGCATCAAGCTCCTCGCCGTCATCACGCGGGACTTCGTGAAAAACGAACTCTGCGTGCGCGTGCACCCGACGCTCCTGCCCGAAGGTAACGTGATCGCCAATGTCAGTGGCGTGTTCAACGCGATTTCCGTCACCGGTGACGTCGTCGGCACCACGCTCTACAGTGGACGCGGCGCCGGCCAAGACGCCACCGCGAGCGCCGTGATCAGCGACATCGCCGATGCCGTGGCCTTGCTCAAACACGGCAAGGGCGCGCACTTCATCGGTGAAGTCATGCCGGCTCCGCGCCACGAAAAGCGCCTCGCGCCGCCCGAGCACATTTGTTCGCGTTACTATGTTCGCCTCACGGTTAAGGACCAGCCCGGCGTCTTGGCGCGCGTCGCGTCCGTGATGGCCAAGCACCACGTGAGTATCGCGAGCGTCATCCAGCATCCCGCCGAGACTCTCGGGGCCGCTTCGTTGGTTCTGACGACCCACCAGAGCAACGAGCAGGCGATGCACACGACCCTGAAGCAGCTGGGCGCGCTCGCAGCTGTGCTCGATGAGCCCGTGTTGCTCCGCATCGGCGATTTCAACGACTAATTTTTCGTTTTTCCGAAAACCTCCATGGCCAGAATCGTCCAAAAATACGGCGGCACCTCGGTGGGTGACGTCGACCGCATCAAAAACGTCGCGAATCGCATCAAGGCCTTTCGCGACGAGGGCAATGAACTCGTTGTCGTGGTGTCAGCCCGCTCCGGCGTGACCAACGAGCTCATCGCGCGCGCCAAATCGATTCATCCGAATCCTCCCGAGCGTGAAATGGATCAGCTCCTTTCCATTGGTGAGCAGGAGACCATCGCGCTCACCGCGATGGCCCTCGAAGCCATTGGCGTTGATGCGGTGAGCTACACCGGCGCGCAGGCCGGCATCTTCACCGACAAGGTACACACCAAGGCGAAGATTAAGACGATCGACGCCGGTCCCCTCGAAAAGGATCTCAACGCCGGCAAGGTCATCATCGTCGCCGGCTTCCAAGGCATCAACGACGAGGGCCATATCACCACGCTCGGCCGCGGAGGCTCGGACCTCACGGCCATCGCTCTTGCGGCCGCCATCAAGGCCGACAAGTGCGAAATCTACACCGACGTCGACGGCGTCTACACCGCCGATCCACGCGTCGTGAAGGATGCCCGCAAGCTGAATGAGATCAGCTATGATGAGATGCTGGAACTCGCCTCGCTCGGTTCGAAGGTCATGCAAACCCGTTCGGTTGAGTTCGCGTCGAAATACAACGTCGTCTTTGAAGTTCGCTCCTCCTTTAACAACAACCCAGGAACCATCGTGAAACAAGAAGTCGCCTACATGGAAAAAGTCGTCGTCCGCGGCGTCGCCGTCGACAAGGATCAGGCCAAGGTCGTCGTCAGCAACATTACCGACAAGCCCGGCACGGCCGCCAAAGTTTTCCGGGCCCTCGCAGACGCCAACATTAACGTCGATATGATCGTCCAGAACGTGGGTCGCGACGGCGTGGCCAATCTCACGTTCACCGTCCCCCAGACTGAAATCGGAAAAGTTGAGCGGACCCTCGCTCCCGTGTTGGTGGACATCGGCGGCAGTGTGACGCTCGACGACAAGATCGCGAAACTCTCCGTCGTCGGCGTGGGTATGCGCACACACAGCGGCGTAGCCTCGACGCTGTTTACGGCGCTCGCCGGTGCCGGCATCAACCTCGAACTCATCAGCACCTCGGAAATCAAAATCTCCGTCGTGATCGCGAAGGATAAGGCCGACGAGGCTGCCCGCGTCGCGCACAAGGCCTTTGAGTTAGAGAAACTCTGATTCCGTCAATCGTTCCTCGTTCTCCTTATCGTTCTCGTTCTCCTTCCGTCGAGACGAGAGGCGGCGAGAACGAGAATGATTACGAAGAACGAGAACGATGAAATTCCTCTCCACTCGCGGCCAAACTCCCGCGCTCGGCTTTTCTGACGCGGTGGCTACCGGGCTCGCGCCCGATGGCGGCCTGTTTCTCCCCGAGACACTGCCGGATTTTTCGGGCCAACTCGCCGCGTTTGAAAAACTCTCCTACGCCGAGCTTTGCTTCGAGTTCATGCGCGTCTTCGCGACGGACATTCCCGCCGAAACGCTGCGCTCCATCGTCGTCGCGAGCTACACTAAGTTCGCTGATCCCGCGATCGCGCCGCTGAAACCACTCGGGAAAAATCTCTACGTCCTCGAGCTCTTCCACGGCCCGACACTCGCGTTTAAGGACTTTGCGCTCCAGCTCCTCGGCAACCTCTATGCGCACCAGTGCGTCGTGCGTCGCGAGACGATCAACGTCCTTGGCGCCACCTCCGGCGACACCGGTGCGGCGGCGATTCACGGCCTACTCGGTAAACCGGGCACCGCGATTTTTATCCTCTATCCCGACGGTCGCGTCTCGCCCCTGCAAGAGAGGCAGATGGCCTGCACAGGTGCGGAGAATGTCTTTGCGCTCGCCGTGGACGGCTCGTTTGACGACGCGCAGGCCGCGCTCAAGGAAATCTTCAGCGACCAATCGTTCCGCACGCGCCACCGACTCTCCGCCGTCAACTCCATCAATCTCGCGCGCGTGCTCGCGCAGTGTGTTTACTATCTTTACGCGTGGCTGCGGCTGCCGCCCAGCGAGCGCGGCAATGTCGAGTTCGTGGTGCCGACGGGGAATTTCGGCAACGTGCTGGCCGGTTGGCTGCTCCAGCAAATGGGGGTGCCGATCCGTGGTTTCAAAGTTGCGACGAATCAGAACGACATTCTCTACCGCCTCTTCACGACCGGAGAATACCGCGTGGGCGACGTGCGGCCGAGCCTCGCGCCGTCGATGGACATCCAGGTCGCGTCGAACTTCGAGCGCTTCATCTACTTCAACGTCGGCCGCGATCCGGCACGCGTGCGCGAGGTGATGCAGACGTTTAAGACGACGGGCGCCTACACGTTTCCGAATTTCAACCGCGAGACCTTCAGCGCCTCGCGCACGAGCGACGCAGAGATCGCGAGCATTATTACGCGCGTGCATCGGGATTACGGCTACATCGCGGATCCGCACACGGCGTGCGGTTTCAAGGAGCCCAATCCCGACCGCGTGAGCATCGTGCTCGCGACCGCGAGTCCGGCGAAATTTCCCGAGACGATCCGCGCCGCGATCGGCCGCGAGCCGACGCATCCGAGTCTCGAAGCACTCAAGTCGCGCGCGATCAAGAAGCACCTCCTCCCGGCGACGCCTTCGGCGATCCGGGCGTTTGTCGATCAGCACGCGGTTTCGCGATAGGAGCCTTGCTTGCAGGCGATTGGAGGAGCCGCCAAACCATCGCTTGCCAGCAAGCTCCTACCTCCCGACCCTCTCCTTCGATCATGGCCACCGCCGTCAAAATCTACGACACGACCCTCCGTGATGGCACGCAGGGTGAAGGCATCAGTTTTTCCGTCACCGACAAGCTGTTGATTGCGCAAAAGCTCGACGCTTTCGGGGTGGACTACATTGAGGGCGGCTTTCCGGGTTCGAATCCGCGGGACATCACGTTTTTCCAAGAAGCCAAGCAGCTGAAGCTCAAGCACGCCCGCTTGGCGGCGTTTGGATCGACGCGGCGCGCCAACACGAAACCGGAGGAGGACGCCCAGTTGCGCACGCTGCTCGACAGCGGGATGCCCGTGATGACGATCGTCGGGAAAACGTGGACGTTGCACGTGACCGAAATTATCCGCACCACGCTCGAGGAGAATCTCGCGATGATCGAGGACTCCACCCGCTACCTCGTGGCGCAAGGCCGGGAGGTGATTTACGACGCCGAGCATTATTTCGACGGCTACAAATCCGATCCCGACTACGCCCTCCGCACCCTCGCGGCCGCGCTGCGGGGTGGGGCGGGCAATTTGACGTTGTGCGATACGAACGGCGGCACGTTGGTGGATGAGTTCAAGGACATCGTGGCCCGGGCCGTCAAAGAATTCGGCGCAGACAAAGTGGGCGTGCATTGCCACAACGACGGCGGTCTCGGGGTGGCCCTGACGCTTGCGGGCGTGGGTGCAGGCGCGACGCTCGTGCAGGGCACGATGAACGGTTACGGTGAACGCGTCGGTAACGCCAACATGGCGACGGTGCTGCCGAATCTTTTTCTGAAGATGGATCGCACGTCGCGGTGCGCGGCGAATCTCCCCCAGTTGCGCGATCTGTCGCTGTTCTTCGATGAGCTGGCGAATTTGCGGCCGGATCCGAAGGCACCGTTCGTCGGCCAGTCAGCCTTTGCGCACAAGGGCGGGCTGCACGCCAACGCGGCCCAAAAAGTTGCGCGGAGTTACGAACATATCGATCCCGCGCTCGTCGGTAATCGCACGCGGGTGTTGGTCTCCGACATGGCCGGTCGCAGCAGTCTGGCGCTGAAGGCGAAAGAGCTTGGACTCGAACTCGACGAAAAACGGCCGGAGATGAAAGGACTGATCGAGGAACTCAAGGAGCGGGAGTTTCGTGGCTACGAATACGAGGCGGCCGACGCGTCTTTTCGGCTCCTCGTGGAAAAGCATCTCGGCCAGCGGCGAGCCTTCTTCGAAGTGGAAAGCTATCGGGTGATGGTGGAGCGCCACGGCGCCGATCTTTGGTCTGAAGCGACCGTTAAGCTCAAGGTGGCCGGTGAATCGATCCATACGGTGGCCGAAGACACGGGCCCGATCGGCGCATTGGACAAGGCGCTGCGCTTGGCCCTGGAAAAAACTTACCCGCAGATTCGAGCTGTGGTGTTGCGGGACTACAAAGTCCGCATTTTGGAAAACACCGGAAATACGAGCGCCCGCACACGGGTGCTGATCGAAAGTGGTGACGGCGCGCGGATCTGGGGCACCGTGGGAGTGAGTGACAATATTATCGACGCCAGCTGGGAAGCGTTGCGGGAGTCGGTGGAGTTTAAGCTTTCGCA
>CAMBVX010000111.1 GCA_945871085.1 Opitutus sp. GAS368
ATCTCGCCCGCGCCAATGTCGCGCTCTCCGTGGTGATGACGATGGCCTCGACTCTCCTCGCCTTCGTCATGACGCCCCTCTGGTGCCAGGCCCTCGCCGGCCGCACCGTGCCCGTCGATGCGCTCGGCCTCAGCCTCTCCACTCTCCAAATCGTTGTCGTGCCTGTGCTGATCGGCGTGCTCTGCAACTGGCGTTTCCCGCGCCAGGTCGGCACCCTCGTGCGCTTCTCGCCCGCCGTCTCCGTCGTCGCGATCATCTTCATCGCCGGCAGCATCGTGGCGCAGAGCGCCGCTTCGGTGCTCGCCCACGCCGGCCAGGTCGCACTCGCCGTGTTGCTCGTCCACCTTCTCGGCTTCGGGCTCGGCTACTTTTTTGCGCGCCGGCTCGGTTTTTCCGCGACCGCCGCACGCACCATCTCCATCGAGGTCGGTATGCAGAACGGCGGCATGGCCGCCGTCCTCGCGAAAAAACACTTCGCCGCCCAACCGCTGGCCGCCGTGCCCGCCGTGTTCAGCAGCGTCATTCAAACGCTCGTCGGCAGCCTGCTCGCCGCTTATTGGAGCCGTCGACCCGCCACCGAGCCCTCCGCCCCGCGATGACCGCCACCCATCATCCCCGCGCCGACATCTACTACTGGAAATGCGACCGGCCGGCCGCGTTCTACGGCTTGGGGAATCGCGCGCCGGCTCATCCGTCGGACGAGCTCGCCTCCGCGCTCGCCGACGCCCTGACCCGCCAGTTCGGCGAACGCGTCGCGCTGTTTCCCGGCGTTGGCCAGGGCAACCATGTCACGTTCGCAGCAACGATCGGCGGACGTGACACATTCATCCGCGTCGAAGATGGCCCCGACGGTGACGATTACATGGAGGTCGAGTCGCACCTCCTGCGCGCCGTCGCGCGCCTCGGCGTTCCCGCGCCCGCCGTGCTCCACGTCGACGCCACGCGGCGCGCCGTGCCGTTCGCGTGGCAGGTGCTCGAGTCGATTCCCCATCCCGATCTCAACCGCCACCTGAAAGACGGCCGCCTCGACCTCGCGCGCCTCGCCCCGGAAATCGGCGCGCACGTCGCCCGCTGGCAGGCGATCACGCTGGCCGGCTACGGCCCGTTCTCCACCGAACTCGTCCGCACCGCCGGCGAGTTGCGCGGCTACCACGCCGGCTACGCGGATTATTTTCATACGCGCCTCGACCGCCACCTCGCGTTCCTCGTCGAGAAAAGATTCCTCACCCGCACGCAGGCCGACGACCTCCAGCGCGAACTCGACGCCCACGCCGCACTCCTCGCGCTGCCCGCCGCCTGCCTCGTCCACAAGGATCTCGCGCTTTGGAATATCCTCGGCACCTCCGATCGCATCGCCGCGTTCATTGATTTCGACGATGCCGTCGGCGGTGATCCGCTCGACGACATCTCGCTCCTCGGCTGTTTCCACGATGGCGCGACGATCGGCCGCGTGCTCGCCGGTTACGCCACCATCCGTCCGCTGCCCGCCGACTATCGCCGGCGCTTCTGGCTGCACCTCCTGCGCAATATGATCTGGAAGGCCGTGATTCGAGTGGGTGCCGGCTACTTCGAGCGCACGAGTGGATTCTTTCTCGTCGGCGCCGGTGCGAGCGGCGCGGATTTGCGCGCATTTACACTCGCCCGCATCGCGACGGCGGTGCACGGCCTGCGCACCAACGCCGATCCCGTTTCCCTCTCATGACTCCGTCCAACTTCTCCCGCTCATCGCGCCCGGAGCCTTTCGTCGGCACGTGGCTGTCGCTCGGCTCACCCGTCGTGGCTGAAATTGCCGCGCTCTCCGGCTTCGACTGGCTCCTCTTCGATCTCGAACACGGAGCGGGCTCCGAGGCCACGCTCCTCGCCAATCTCCAGGCAGTCCGCGGCACGCCCGCCCTGCCGATCGTGCGCGTCGGCGCGCCGCACCCCGACCTCATTTTGCACGCCCTCGACTGGGGCGCCGCCGGCATCATGGTGCCTCACATCGATTCGGCCGATCAGGCGCGCGCCTGCCTGGAGGCGATGCACTATCCACCGCGCGGTCGCCGCGGCTTGTCGCGCTCGGCCCGCGCCTACGACTACGGCCTGCGCCCGCCCGACGCCGTTCCGCCCCCACTCCTGTTCGCCCAAATCGAATCCCTGCGCGGGGTCGAACACGCCGACGCCATCGCCGCCGTCGAGGGTGTCGATGTGCTTTTCGTCGGCCCCGCCGATCTCGGCCACGATCTCTCCATCAACGGCAACGGCCACGCTCCGCCCTTCGCGGACTGCCTCGCCCGCGTCGTGGCCGCCGCCCGCGCCGCCGGCAAACACCCCGGCATTCTCGTGCGCGATTCCGCCGATCTCCCGTCGCTCGTTGCCCAGGGCTTTACGCACATCGCCCTCGATTCCGACGTCGCCATTTTGCGTCAACGTTACCGGCACCTCCTGCAACACGCCCGCCACGTCGATCGTCCGGTCCCCGCTCCCACCCACTGAGCA
The DNA here is from genome assembly GCA_945871085.1 of Opitutus sp. GAS368. Taxonomy (GTDB): domain Bacteria; phylum Verrucomicrobiota; class Verrucomicrobiia; order Opitutales; family Opitutaceae; genus GAS368. Next base: position 2,479 of record CAMBVX010000111.1, read on the forward strand.
TACCCGCCCTCACGCTACCTCGACCGCCGGCCGGCAAAACGCTCCCGAGCAGCCGGGCCAGTTCATGGGCAGCGCCCAGAGTTTTAGCGGCTGCGGCAACGAGAAAACCTCGGCCGGAAATTTGAGTTCCTCGACCACCCAGATGCCCGACCCGAGCAAAATCGTATGCGTCTCCGCATTCAGCGGCCCGCTCCCGCCGATCGAGTAGTGGTCGATCCCCACGCCGCGCACCCTGCGGCCCACGAGCCACCGCCGCCGCCAGCAGTGCCGTCCGTCCGCACGTGAAACGCCGCGCGAGGAAAAACACCGGCATCAGCGTCGCGCTCGCGAGCAATGGAGTAACCACACGAGCTCCCGGAGCCCGCCGAGTTTTCCACGTCGCCGCGAAAATCGACGGCGGACTCGCCGGATAGCTGCTGTGAAACACCCCGTCCGTCGTCTCCAGCCAGTGCATCCCGACGTAGTGCACCGGCGACTCCGTCGAAAACGACATGCGCCCCGCCTCGGCGATCAGCCGCGCCTGCACCACGTAGCCGTTGGAGTCCGGGCTCATGATCGCCGGGGCGAGGTGGGCGCCGACCCACACGGGATGCGCCAGCGCCAGCAGGATCAACCAGACGAGCGGCCACCGCGGATCATTCCGTCAGTCGGCGACACGCACGGCTTTCGAAGCACTCGGCCGGGCTACGGCGGGGTTCACGTTTTCCATGCCCCCGACGCTACGATAACTTTTCCGCCCACCGCGACCCGCAGGGACGAACGGCCGCTTTTTTGTCGCGAGCGGCCCCGGTGGCGCGCGGTCAACCACGCCATGCGTCCGGCATCGCGTGCGCCATCTGACCCTCGGATGAGGGGCGTGGACGCGATCCGAAGCCCGAAAACCGCCCCCGCCGTTGCGATGGCGGAAAATACTTTGGCAAGTGGCCGGGCCTCGCGGAGTGTTCCTGTTGCCCCATGACCGACAACCCCAGGCACGATCAGTTTCTGCGGCTGTTCACCGCGAACGAGCCGGACCTCCACGCCTTCGTGCGTTCGCTGCTGCCCACGCGCGACGACGCCCGCGAAGTCATGCAGGAGGTGGCGGTCGTGCTCTGGCGGAAGTTCGGCACCTACGCGACCGGTGAAGATTTTCGGAAATGGGCGTTCGGCGTCGCGCGCTACGAGGTGCTGGCCTACGCCCGCGACAAGGCCCGTGACCGCCACGTTTTCGACGACGATCTGCTGCAAACCCTCGCGGCGGAGAGCGCAGCCGGCGTGGATGTGCGCGAGTTGCAGCGGGAGGCGTTGGAGCGTTGCCTCCAAAACCTGCCCGAATCGCAACGCGAACTGTTGCTGAACGCCTACGCGCCGGGCACGCGGATGGACCGGCTGGCCCACGCGCGCGGCCAGACGGCGATGGCCCTCTACAAGTTGCTGCACCGCCTGAGACTCGCGCTCATCGACTGCACCCGCCGCGAGCTGGCCAACCAAGGACGCGCGTGAATCCAAAAGACCACCGGCTCGCCTGGGTCCAACGCTACGCGGACGGCCTCGCCTCCGCCGAAGAGGTGGCGCAGTTGCAGGCTGCGCTCCGCGAAGATGCCGAACTTCGCCGTTCGTTTCTCGACTACGTCAACCTCGACAGCGCACTTGAAGCGACCGCCGCGGGGCGCGCGACTGCGGTCGTGGAATTCGGCGACCGCGTCGTTCATGTTTCCCGCCGCCGGTTCCACTGGCCACACTGGCTGGCCGTGACCGCGGCTCTCGTCGTCCTAAGTGTCGGAGCGGCAAAGTGGTGGCAGCGGCCCGCCGGTGTGACCGTCGAGGTCATCCAGAGCGAAGGGGCTCGGTTCGGCACCTCGGCCGAACCGTTGCGGGTAGGCACGCGGCTGTCGCTGGATCGGGTCGAACTGCGGAGCGGCGAGGTGAGCCTGCGGCTTTCTTCCGGCGTAGTGTTGAAAATGACCGCACCGCTGGAGGCGCGATTTGAAACGCCGATGCGCCTGCGGATGGTGCATGGCCGGCTCAGCGCTGATGTCGGGGCGCATGGGATCGGCTTCACCGTCGTGACGGATGCGGGCGAGGTCGTTGATCTCGGAACGAGTTTCGGCGTCGAGGCCGAGCGCGGCGGCGAGTCGCGCGTCGCGGTCTTTTCCGGCCTGGTCAAAGTGCGCCGCGGCACTGCCGATGAGGGCCACGCCTTCACGACGCTCAGCGAAGGCGAAGCGGTGCGCTTCTCCGCAGTCGCAGGCCTCCGCCGCTGGCAGCACGTCGCGATGGCGGCCGGTGCCGCCGGAGTCTCCGCGCGCTCCGGCACCGCCGTCGTGGGGGGCGTGTGCGACAACCTCAGCGAGGACGAGTTGCATCCCTTCTACGGTGTCGTGAGCGGGGGCCTGCGGCCCGGCTCGCTGGCGTTTACCGACAAACCCAATCCCCGTTGGGCTCCGCAACCCGGCGACAGCATTCCTCCATGGCTGGACGGCGCCGACCTGGTCCGCACGTATCACCAATTCCGGCACCGCAAGGACTACGAACTCGTCCTCACGCTCCGCGCCGCCGCCACCGTCTTCGTGCTCGTCGATGTCCGCCAACCCGCGCCGGGCTGGCTGGTCGAACGCTTTTACGACAGCGGTGCGCGAGTGCGCGTCGGCCCCTGGCAGCCGGCGATGATTGGCGAGCCCGGGACCGAGGTGCGCTCAGACGGACTGCCGTATTTGGCCTTCGCCGTGTGGCAGGCGGACGCGGGCCCGGGCGAGTTCAGGCTCGGGGCGCCCCGCGACACCGACCACAAAGACCCGGCGCTGATGTATGGCGTCGCCGTCAAGGCTCGCGCAAACGCCGCGGCCGTTTCTCCACCATGAGAAACCTGACCACCGCCCTGATCGCCGCGTGTTTCGCCGTCGCCGGCCTCGCGCCGAGTAGCGCGGCGACGGCCGACGGACTTCAGCCCTTCCTGCGCGAGCACTGCTTCAAGTGTCACGGCCCCGACAAACAGAAAGGCGATGTCCGGCTCGACACGCTCGCCCCGCCCGCGGACGCGAAGATGCACGAGATGTGGAAAACGGTGCTGGAAAAAATCACGCTCGGCGAAATGCCGCCGGAAGAGGAGCCTCGTCCGCCGCGCCTGGAGCGCGAGCACGCCATCGCCGCGCTGGAGACGGCGCTTGGCGGCAGCGGGGGATTTTCCGCCAAGGACAAACTCCTGCTGCCCGGCATGGGCAACTACGTGGACCATGCCACACTCTTCACCGAGCCCGCCGTGCGCCGGGCCGCCTCACCCGCCCGGCTGTGGCGGATCAGCCCGCATATTTTCAAGGACTTCGTGAACGGTCTCGCCGCCAAGCCGGTTCTCCAGGCCAAACGCAATCAGGGCGGCAACGGTCTCCATCCGGCGCTGCCGTTCATGACGCCCGCCCATACGTTTCGCGACGCCGCCCTGCCCCATGCGTTCGAGGAGGCGACCACCGAGCTGCTCGTGGACATCGCGTGGCGGGTTGCCGGACTTCAGCTCGCGGCGAAGCAGGGGCCCGCGGCGTTCAAGGTCGCGCAGGCCGCCGCGCCTCCCGGCGAGGCGGAATATCGCGCGGTGATCGCGGCGCAGTTTGGCCTCGCGCTGCTGCGCGACCCCGAGCCCGCGGAAGTGAAGAACCTGACCGCGCTCGCGCTCCGCACGGCGGCGGACGCGAGCCCGCAGGAGGCATTGCAGACGGTGCTGTCGGCGGTGTTGCTGACACCGGAGGCGGTGTTCCGCCACGAAATCGGCCAGGGGAAACCCGATGAACACGGCCGCGTGCCGCTTTCGTCCCGCGAGATAGGCTATGCGCTGAACTACGCGCTGCGCGACGAACCGCCCGACGCGCGTCTACGCGGCGCGATGGGCGCGGATCGTCTCGCGACTGCCGCCACCGTCCACGCCGAGGCCGCGCGGCTGGTCAACCTCCCGCTCGCGGCGGCGCCGCGCGTGCTGCGGTTCTTCCAGGAATTTTTCGAATACACGCGTGCGCCCGAAGTGTTCAAAGACGCGCTGGAGACCAAGCACTATTTTCCACCGCAACTGGTCGATGACGCGGACCGCTTCGTCCTCCATATCCTCGCGGAGGATCGCGACATCCTCGCGCGATTGCTCACCGACGAACAATACTTCGTCTTCGCGAACGGACTGCCCAATCGGGCCCCGCCCGAGGCCCGCGCCCGCAAGACCTATCTGCCGATCTTCAGCCTGCCGAGCGATTGGAACTGGACTGCGCAGCAACCGGTGAAACTGCCCGCACCGCGCGCCGGCCTGCTGATGCATCCGGCGTGGTTGCTCGCCTTCTCCGACAACGAAAAAAACCAGGCCATCCAGCGCGGCCAGTGGATCCGCACCCACCTGCTCGGTGGCACCGTGCCCGACGTCCCCATCGGCGTGAATGCCCAGCTCCCCACCGATCCGCTCCTCACCTTGCGCGAAAAAATGAAAGTCACGCGCGCCGAGTATTGCTGGCGCTGTCACCAGCGGATGGACCTGCTCGGGCTGCCCCTGGAACAGTTTGACGATTTCGGCCGCCACCGCACGCAGGAACTCGACCGCCCCGTCGTGACGACCGGCGAGATCACCATCGGCGATCCGCAGCTCGACGGAGCGGTGACAGATCCGTTCGACTACATGCGCCGCCTCGCCGCGTCGGCCCGCGTGCGGCAGGTGTTCGTGCGTCATGCGTTCCGCTACTGGCTCGGCCGCAACGAAACGGCGGACGACGCGCCGACGCTGATCGATGCGGACCGCGCCTACGTCGCGGGCGGCGGCAGCATGAAAGCCCTCATCGCCTCGCTCCTCACCTCCGATTCCTTCCGCTACCGGCGGCCTCCGCCCGCCAAACCCGCCCTGGCCTCCGCTCCCCCATGAACGAACTTCCTCCGCTCGCCCGCCGCCGGTTTCTCAAAGGCCTCACGCTCGGTGCCACTGGCGTTGCATTAAATCCACTGTTGCAGCGCATGGCGCTCGCCGCCGACGGCCAGCCGGCCGCCCCGCGTTTTCTCTTCGTCGTCGAAGGCAACGGCCTCCCGCCGCTGCAGGTTCACCCCGCCGGTATTCCGTTCGTCGAGCGGGCGCAGCGCGATAAGGTCGCGATCCACGCGCTGCGCGAGCTGACTCTCCCGCCCGCCCTGCAGCCCGTGGCGGCGTTTCGCGATCGCCTGGCGATCATCCAGGGCCTGTCGGGTCGCATGTGCGGCGGCGGCCACTCCAGCGATCACGGCGCGCTCGGCGCCTATCACGCCAACAACGGCCGTCACATCCAGGCCGCGACCATCGACGCGACGCTCGGGCAGGCGTTTCCGGGAATCTTTCCGAGCGTGACCCTCGGCATCGCGTCGAATCCCGACGAGGCCGTGATTTTCAACTGCTCGGCCGACGCCCCCGGTCGCAGCCTCCCGACGATCTGCCAGCCGCACCTCGCCTATGCGCGGATGTTTGGCAGCGTGGCGGAGGGCGGTGCGCGCGCGAGCTTCGCGGCGAAGCGCAATCTGCTCGACCACCTGCGCGGCGATGTCGCGCGCGTGCGCCAGCGGCTCGGTGGCGTGGACCGCGAGAAACTCGATGCGTATTTGTCCGCCTACGAGACGCTCGGGGGCCAGAGCACGCGGCTGGTTGAATCGCGCGACCGGTTGAAAAAATCCGCGCCCGTCGCGTCCGACAAATTCATGTCCACGGTCGAGACCGACCGGCTCGACGCGCACTTCGAACTCGCGACCGCGGCCATGATCGGCGGCCTCACGAATGTCGCGACTATCGCCTCGGGCGTCGGCTTCCCGTATTTCAACGTCACCTTCACCGGCCTGGGCATCGAGCAGGGCAAGCACCCGATCGGTCACGATCTCTACAACACGGACAGCCGCGCCGGCTGGGAACGCTCCGAAAAGATCCGCCGGTTTCACTTCGAGCTCATCGCCCGGTTCATGACCAGGTTGCAGACGATCCCCGAAGGCAACGGCACGATGCTCGACAACACCGTGGTCGTCTACCTGAGCGACGCGGCGGAGACGCATCACAGCCGGTGCTTCGAGTGGCCGATGGTCGTGCTCGGCAATGTGAACGCCCGCCTCCGCACCGACGGCCGCTATGTGGTCCTGCCGGATTATGGGAAGCCGGGGCACCGCACGATCAACACGGTTTACAACACGCTGCTGCATGCGGCCGGCAAACCGAGAGACGACTTCGGCAAACCCGATCCCAACCTCGACAAGACAATGCATCGCGGCCCGCTCAGCGAGCTGCTCGTGTAACCTTCCCTGCCTTCGCTCCTACCCCATGAAAATTCCCGCCCTCTGCTGGATTGTCCTCCTGCTCGTCCCTGCTGCTGCCGCCGCGGCGGAACTCAGTGTCGGCGATGCGCAGGTGCGCACCGAACTCGGCCGCGATTGCCCGGTGGTTTACCTCTGGCCGGAGGGCCAGGCGCCCGACGAGCCGCGGGCGATTCCCGCCGAATTCATCCAGCCCTCGAAGAACGTTCCGAAGCTCCTGATGATTCAAAACGTGACACGGCCTTCGTTCACCGTGATCGCGCCCCCCGCCGAAAAGAACACGGGCGTGGCGCTCGTGCTCGGCCCCGGTGGCGGCTACGGCGGGCTCGGCTTCGGCGCCGTACTCGACACCGCCCGCGTCCTGAACGAGCGCGGCATCGCCGTCGTGCTGCTCAAATACCGTGTGCCAAAGCGCCACCAGGGCTTCGCGATGAACCACCACGCGTTGCAGGATGCGCAGCGTGCCGTCGGCATTTTGCGCGCGCGCGGCGCGGAATGGGGCATCGCGCCGAACAAGATTGGCATCGGCGGCTTCTCCGCCGGCGGTCACCTGGCGGCTTCGCTGACGAACAATTTCGAGCCGCGCCTCTATCCGGCCGTCGACGACTACGACCGGACGAGCTGCCGGCCGGATTTCGCGGTGCTGCTGTGCCCGGCGTATCTCACCGAGCCCATGCTGTCCCGGACCCCCGACCCGGGCCTGCATTACGACCAAATCTCTGTCGCGAAGACGCCGCCGACCTTCATCGCGATCACCATGCCCGACAAGTTCACCATCGGCTCCGTCGAGTATTCGCTCGCGCTCGGCCGCGCCAAGGTGAACAGCGAACTCCACGTGTATCCAACCCACGGCCACTCGAATGGCGTGGCGGAGCGGTGGTTGACCGAGTGGGCGCGCGAGTGCCACCGCTGGCTCGGCGACGCCGGGTTCCTTGGCGAACGGGCCAAACCGGCGCCGCTGGCCTACCGGGCCGCGACCTTGCCGGCGACACCGGCCCCCGCAGGGCTGACGGAAGGCGATTGGAAGCTGCGCCAGATTCTCGGCCGCGATTGCCCCGTCATCCTCCTCTGGGGCGAAGGTCAGGGTCCGGACGAAACGCTGCCCGCGGGCACGGCCGAGGTCACGAGCCACAAGTCCCGCGGAGGTTCCGCTCTGAATATCACCCAGGTCGTGCGCCCCACGCTCACCGTGGTGACCCCGCCCGCCGGAAAGAATCGCGGCCGCGCCATCATCATCGCCCCCGGTGGCGGCTACGGCGGTTTGGCCGCCGAACACGAAGGCACGCGCGTGGCCCAATGGCTGAACGAGCAGGGCATCACGGGCATCGTCCTGAAATATCGCGTGCCGGCGCGCGACGCTGCGGACAAGGAACATCACGCCCAACAGGATCTCCAGCGCGCCGTGCGGATCGTGCGTTCGCGCGCCGCCGAGTTTGGTCTCGACCCGAAAAAGATCGGCGTGTGCGGATTTTCGGCCGGAGGACACGCCTGCATGCTGCTCGCCGCGACCTTCGCGCAGGACGCGTATCCGGCGCGCGACGCGATCGACCGGGTGAGCTGCCGGCCGGATTTCGCCCTGCCCATTTATCCGGCGTATCTGACGAACCCGATCGATTCGGACCACGTGGTGGCGAAGCTGAAGGCTGGGTTGAAGCGCAATGTCACGCCGCCGCTGTTCTTCGCCGTGGCGCGCGACGACCGATTTGCCCGCGGCCTGATGAATTTCTACCTCGACGTGCGCGAGGCCCACGTCCCCGCCGAGTGTCACGTGTATGCGGCCGGCGGACACGGCGGTGGCATCGATCCTATCAGCCATCCCACGTCGGAATGGACGCACGCTGCGCTGCGCTGGCTGCAGGAGCTCGACCAACCGTCGTCAAACTGAACTTCCATGAAAGCCTCGGCTCTCCTCCGGCCCACCCTGCTGCTGCTGCTCGCACTCACCCTGCCACTGGGTGCCGCGGTCCTGCTCGAAGATAATTTTCGCTCCGCCGCTCCGCCGCAGCGCAAACCGGCCACCGCGCGCGGCGAATGGAAAATAGCGGAAGGCATGGCGACCTCGATCCACAACGACGAGCTCTACAAGAAAAACAAGAACCACGGCGCCGTCATGTGGTATGACCTCAATTTCCGCGACGCGGTGCTGACGTTCTCGTTTCGCGCGGAGCGCTGCCAGACCGTTGGCTTCACGTTAAACAACGCCAAGGGCCACGTTTTCCGCTTCCGGCAGACCGATGCCGGGCTCGATGTGCTCGCGTGGGCCTCGCAGGACAAGGACACCAAGGCCACCCCGCTCCACCGGGCCGACGACAAGGGCCCGGCGCTCGCGCATGGCAAATGGACGAACTTCGAACTGCGCTTCGCAGGCCCGAAAGTGACGGTGACCGTGGGCGATTATCGTCGGACCTACGAAAACGCCGGCCTCGCCGTCGAAAAAAGCCGCTTCGGCATCTCCTACGATCTTGGGGCGTTCAGTGTGCGCGACGTGAAGGTGGAGAGTGTGGAGGCGAAGCCATGAGGGGGAAATTTTTGGTTCGCCTTGCGCTGCTCCTCGGCGGATCGCTGGCGTTCGCCGCCGAGTCCGCTCCGCGTCGCCCCAACATCCTTTTCATTCTGGCCGACGACATGGGATGGACGGCACCGAGTTGTTTCGGGAACAAGGACGTCGCCACGCCGCACCTCGACCGGATCGCCGCACAGGGCATGCGTTTCACCAATGCCTACGCAGAAACGCAGTGCTCGCCGACGCGCGCAGCGTTCTTCAGCGGGCAATACGGCGCCCGCACCGGCGTGTTCAAAGTCATCCACGAACTCGCGGCTCCCCACACCTTGCTCCGCGAGCCGCGCGCCAACCTCGCGTTGCAGCCGGAGGTCGCGACACTCGCGCACACGCTGCGCGCCGCGGGCTACGCCACCGGGCTCAGCGGCAAATGGCACATCGCCGACGAGTATCACGCGGCGCCGTTGCGCGGAAACAACGAGGGAAAATACTTCGACCGCTACGGCTTCGATTTTTGCGGCGCGGCGGACGAAGACGTGCAGAAGGAAGACAAGGCGGTAGAGGCCATCACCGACGACATCATTGGCTTCATCGAACGGAATCGCGCGCGCCCGTGGTTCGCCTATGTGGCCCACTTCAATCCGCACACGCGGCTGCTCGCCCCCCCGGCGCTCGTCGAGAAACACGCCGCGCGCGGCTACCGGCGCACGACCGTACCGAGCGGAAAATTCAGCGAACGTCCGAGCGCCGAATATCTCGCGATGCTGGAGCACCTCGATACTAACGTCGGCCGGCTCCTCACCGCCCTCGATACCTGGCAGCTCGCGGACGACACCATCGTCGTTTTCACGTCCGACAACGGGGGCTTGCAGTCGGTGACCAGCAATGCGCCGTTGCGCGCCGGCAAGGGCGCGCCCTACGAAGGCGGCATCCGCATTCCGCTCCTGGTCCGCTGGCCCGGAAAAATTCAGCGCGGCTCCGTCTGCGCTGTGCCGGTGCATGCGGTCGACTACTACCCGACTTTCGCCGAAATCGCCGGAGCGCGCGTCGCGCCCGCGCACCGGCTGGATGGGGTGAGCCTGCTGCCGCTCTGGCGGCAAACCGGCCGGCTCGCCCGCGACGAACTTTGCTGGCACATGCCGACCTACACGGTCGGCTATGCGCGCTCCCCCTGCTCCGTGATTCGGAAAGGGGACTGGAAGCTCATCCACTATTTCGGCGATTTCATCGACGTGAGCGCGAGCGTTCCCGGCGATCGGCCGCCGGGCAAACTCGTGCCCGGCCCGCGCACGGAACTCTACCACCTCGGCGAAGATCTCGGCGAAACCAACGATCTCGCCACGCAGCGACCGGAGAAGACGGCGGAACTGAAACGGGCCCTCGAAGCCTGGTGGCGCGACACGGGCGCCAAATTCCCCGACCGGAATCCCGGCTACGATGCGGCCAAATGGTGGGAAATTCCCCGCCCCGCCGCCGCGCCTCGCGCGAAAGCGGACTGAACCGCCTTCACCCGCAAACGTCTCCCGATGCGAATCCGGCCGACCTCTCTGTTCGCGCTCTGGCTGCTCGGCCTGACCGTGGCCTCCGCTGCGCGCCCCAATCTTCTCGTGATCATGGCCGACGACCTCGGCTACAGCGACCTCGGGTGTTTCGGCGGCGAGATTCGCACACCGCATCTCGACCGCCTCGCGGCCGATGGACTGAAGCTCACTCAATTCTACAATACCGGCCGCTGCATGCCGTCGCGTACCACGCTGCTGACCGGACTCCATGCGCATCAGGTGGGAATGGGGCACATGATCAACGATCTCGGCCTGCGCGGCTACCGCGGCCGCGTGGCGGACGAGGCCGTCACCATTGCCGAAGTGCTGCGGCCGGCGGGCTACCGGTCGTTCATGGTCGGCAAATGGCACCTCGGCACGGAGGACCCGACCGCGCGCGGCTTCGAGGAGTTTTACGGGACGCTCATTAGCGCCCAGACGTTGTGGGAGCCCGGGCATTTTCTTCGTCTACCCGCGGGACGGACGCCGCGCTCCTATGCGAAAAACGGCTTCTACGCCACCGATGCGTTCGGCGACCACGCGCTGGATTTTCTCGCGGCCGGCCGCCGGACTCCGGACCAGCCGTGGTTTCTCTACCTCGCGTTCAACGCCCCGCACTTTCCGCTCCACGCGCCCGCCGCAGATATCGCCAGGTATGAGCAAACCTACACGCGCGGCTGGGACGCGATCCGCGCCGACCGCCTGGTGCGGATGAAACAGCTCGGCCTGCTCGCGCCCGACACCCCGCTGACGCCGCGCTCGGATTTCTCGACCTACGGGAACAAGGACCACGCCACCAATCCGCCGTGGGACTCGCTGCCCGCCGACCGGCGCGCCGATCTCGCGCGCCGCATGGCGATCTTCGCGGCCATGGTCGACCGGATGGATCGCAACATCGGCCGCGTGCTTGACGATCTGCGCGCCCACGGCGAAATGGAGAACACGCTGATTCTGTTTTTCTCCGACAACGGCGCGTGCGCGGAATGGGATCCCCACGGTTTCGACATCAAGTCGGGCCCGGAAAACGTTCTGCATACCGGCGCGGAGCTCGCGAAGATGGGCTCGCCGGGCACCTACCACAGCGTCGGCTCCGGCTGGGCGAATGCCTCGAATACACCTTGGCGTCTCTACAAACATTATGCGCACGAGGGCGGCATCGGCACGCCGTTCATCGCGCACTGGCCCGCCGGCCTGCCGCGCAAGGGCGCGATCGAAACGCGTCCCGCCCACCTGATCGACCTGATGCCCACCGCGGTCGAACTCGCGGGCGCGAGCTACCCGACACAACGCGAAGGCCATACCGTGCCGCCGATGGAAGGACGGAGCCTCCTGCCCCTGTTGCGTGGCGCGCCGGTGCCAGCCCGGCCGCTCTTCTTCGAACATGAAGGCCACCGGGCCGTGCGCGACGGCGATTGGAAGCTCGTCGCGCAGCGCGGCGGCCCCTGGGAACTCTACGACCTTTCCACCGATCGCACGGAGTTGCGCGATCTCGCCGCGGCCCAGCCCGCCCGCGTCGCCACCCTGTCCGAAATGTGGCGGCGCTGGGCCGAGCGCTGTTTCGTGCTGCCGGCGCCGCCCGAGTATCCGCTGCGCTCGGCACCGCCGAAGACCTAGAATCCCGGCTCCCCGCGAGTGCTTCGCCCCACCGCACCCCGCTCCTTTCTTGCCCCACCCCAACCCATGAATCCGATCAAGACCGCCCTTGCCGCCCTGGCCGCCCTCCTTGCGGCCCAAGCCCAGACAACTCCCGCTGTCGCGCCGCACGAGCCCGCCCGCTTGTCACCGTTCATCATCGATGCGTCACAGGACGCCGGTTACGCCGCAACGCAGACCCTCGCGGGCACCCGTTTGCGGACGGACCTGAAGGACACGCCACTCGCCCTCAGCATCCTCACCGAGGATTTTCTCAACGACATCGCCGCCACCGGCCTCGAATCCGTCGTTGATTTCCTGCCCAACACCGCGATGTTCACCGTCAGCGGCGGCGACGACTCGGGCAACGCCTCCAAGGTCGGCGACACGCTCAACGTCCGCGGGTTCAAGACCGCTACGGCGACCCGGAATTTTTTCCAGACGCTCGGCTTCAACGACCGCTACATCACCAGCCGCCTGACGTTTTCGCGCGGCCCCAACGCCCTCGTCTACGGCGTCGGCAATCCCGGCGGTGCGGTGCATATCGGGACCAATCGCGCCGAGTTCGGCCGCAATCGCGGCGGGGCCTCCTACCAATGGGACAACTACGACAGCCACCGCCTCACGCTCGATCAGAACTACGTGCTGGTGGACCGGCGGCTCGCCGTGCGCGCCGACCTGCTGTATCAGAATTCCCACGGCTTCCGCGAACCGACGTTCGATCGCAAGGACGGCGCGTTTGTCACCGCCACCTGGAACCCGTTCGACCGGGATGGTCGCACGCAGGTCCGCCTCAACTACGAGTATGGCAAATGGAATCGCGTCACCGCCCGGCCCTGGGCGCCGTTCGATCTGTTTTCGACCTGGATCAATGCCGGCACCCCGCTCTACGACAACCGCACCGCCGCCCGGCCTTCCACCGTGCCGTCCCGCACGAACCCCTTCACGTTGTTTGAAGACAGTTATGTCAGCATCCTCGGCCAGAACGCGCTCCCCGCCTTTCGCACCGCCCGGACCACCGGCTACAACAGCTACGTGCGCTCCGCCGGCCCCATTGCCAACGGCGCGGAGCAGACCGGCAGCAGCATCATCCGCGATTTCGTGGCGGTGAATCCCGTCGACGTCCTGCTGAAACACTTCGGCGGCGATCAAACCCGCCTCAATACCTGGCTCGCCGCCCTCGGTCCGCAGCGAAGCATTCCCGATCTCTGGGCCGGCGGAAAATCGCTCGCGGTGCCGATGGAGACTTTCTTCTCCGGCAATCGCGACTACTACATCCGCGATTTTCAGGCCGTGAGCCCCGTCGTCGAACACCAGTTCGGCAAGAATCTCTTCGTCGAGTTGGCGGCCAACCTTGAGCGCGCCGAGGTCGACAACCTCACGATGATGCGCTCGACGGACTACGGCATCCAATACGATCCCAATCTCTACCTGCCGGGCGGCTCACCGAATCCCTACGCGGGCATGCCTTACGTCGGCTCCAATGTTTTCGCCACGCACGATCTCTCGACCGAAGAGACCAGCGAGTATCGCGCGACCGCGACCTACCTTCTCGACCTCCGGAAGCACAAAATCTTCCGATCGCTCGATCTGGGCCGGCACAGTTTTTCTGCCCTCGGCAATCGTTACACGGATGAAATCCTCTCGAACCAGGACCGACCGGCCGTCACGGAATGGGCCGGATTGCCGATCGCGAACGTGACCGCGGGCACCTCAAATCTCCGCGGTCGTTACTATCTGTTGCCCGGCGCGGTTCCCTACATGCCGGAACCATGGCTTCCCCTCAAAGGCGAGGGCACGGTCGGAAAATCGGACTGGATCAACTTTAACGGCGGCCTGAACCGGACCGTCATCGATTCGCTCGCGTTGAGCACGCAGAGCTTCTTCTGGCGCGACCGGCTCGTGCTCACCGCCGGCTGGCGCCGCGACCAACTCGTGCAGCATGCCACCACCCTGCAAAGGGTCACTGCCGCCAACGCGGCTCCGGCGCAGCGCATTTACGCCAACGAGGCCGACCTGCCCGCGACGCTGCGCACCCTCGCCGTCAAGTCGGAGCGCCAATGGAACAACCACAGTGTCGGCGCGGTGTTCCACCTGCATCGCAACGTCAGTGTGTTCTACAACACCGCGACCAACGTCAGTGGCGGTGACGATCAATACGACATCTTCTACCAGCCGGTTTCGACGAACAACGGCCAGGGCGTCGACTTCGGCCTCAAGTTCCAGTTGCTCGGCGACAAACTCGTCGGTTCGGTCGCCCGCTTTGAAACCACCCAGACGAACACGTTCGTCAACTCGGGTTTCCTCTTCGGCCGCGGCGCAATCACCAACGCCGTCAACGCTATCCTCCTGATCCTCGACCCAGCGGAAAATGCCCGCCGCTCCGCGCTGCCGGCCTGGGTGCCGATCTACGATTCGAAAACCAAGGGCCACGAACTGGAGTTGGTGTGCAATCCGACGCGCGGCCTGAGGCTGCGCGGCACGTTCTCGACGCAGGAAAATCTCATCAGCCGCTTCGCGCAGGACATCGACGCCTACCTTGCCGGCAACCGTCCCGCGTGGGACGCGTTCGTGGCGGCGAACTACGATCCGAATTTCCGCGGCGCCGCGATTCCGAACAGCCCCACTGCCGCCGAACGACGGAAACTCGACGCCGACACGATCCGTACTTCGCTCCAAGCCATCGATCAGGAAATGCCGCTGAAGCGCGGCCTGAACGGCGTGCCGACGCTGGGCCTCCCGAGCTACGCCCTCTCGTTTGCCGGCACTTTCGAGTTTCCACGGGAATCGTTCCTGAAGGGCTGGTCGGTCGGCACCAGCTTGCGCTATCGCGGCACGGTCACAGTGGCCTTCGAGCAGGATGCCACGGGTAAATCCAACCTGAATCACGCACTAAAGGCGCCCGGCGGCCGCGATTGGGACATGCACTTGGCCTATCGCCGGAAATTTTTCCGAAACAAGATCGATTGGCGACTCCAAGCCAACGTGCGCAACCTCCTCGACCACCACGACCCCATCTATCTCACCGGGCAATGGGACCGCACCACCCAAGCGTTCCTCTACACGCGTAACCAGATGAAGGAGCCGCGCAGCCTGATCGTCACGAACACCTTTGGCTGGTGATCCGGCGCACCCGCCCTCGTGCGGAGGCTCACGCCACCTCGACCACCGGCCGGCAAAACGCTCCCGAGCAGCCGGGCCAGTTCATGGGTAGCGCCCAGAATTTTACCGGCTGCGGCAACGAGAAAACCTCGGCCGGAAATTTGAGTTCCTCGACCACCCAGATGCCCGAACCGAGCAAAATCGTGTGCGTCTCCGCATTCAGCGGACCGCTCCCACCGATCGAGTAGTGGTCGATCCCCACGCCGCGCACGCCGCGGCCCACGAGCCAACGCGCGCCCGCGGGATCGACGAACGGCGAATGCCGCAGCCACTCCTCCGTCTTCGCCCGCTTGTCGCCCCAGCCCGTCGCGAGCAACACGATCTCGCCCGCGATTTTGCCGTGTAGTGCCCGCGCCAACACGTCGGGGCCGATGGGCGCATCCGCCACGAGTCCGCGCAGGTCCGCGAGGTGCGCGGGACCGACAAACGTCTCCAACGGCAGATCCGAGATGCTCCGGCCGCCCGCGATCTTGTGCAGCGGCGCGTCGAGGTGGCTGCCCGTGTGCGTCGCCATCGCGATCTCCTCCATGCGCCAGCCGTTGGCCGGATGGTCCGCCGTGCGCTTGAACGCCACCGGCGGGTGCACGGGACAGTTGGGAGCGTGATCGAAGAGCGGTTGGGAAAGGTCGATGAGGCGCATGGGGTCTCCGTTGACGAAACCAATCCCGGGCCGTTTTGCCATCCTGCGGTAGCGCGCCCGCCTCTACGACCGAGCCCGGCCGCAAACTACGAATTTGGACTCGTTGGACTGACTCGGGCGCATGAAGTCGATGGTCGCCCGCGAGGCGAAAGCCCGTTTCCGGCCTGCTCGCGGACGTTGCGGCTACCGGTGC